>CADBNX010000207.1 GCA_902796115.1 uncultured Eubacteriales bacterium | reverse complement strand
GCGCACTGCGTATCGGACAGACTGATCCGGTAGGCCGCGAACGCGCCCGCCGTGCGGTCGCACGGGTTGAACCAGCGGTCCGTAAGCGAAATCGTCATTCCCTCTCCTCCCGCGCGCAGGCGGATGACGATTTCGCCCTTTTTTGCCGCGGGATAATTCCATACCGCGCCCTGAAGCGGGGTAAGAAGCCTTTCGTCCGGATCGGCGTGCAGATAGAGCGCTTCCTCGTAATTTCCGTCCGGATCCGGAAGCAGGATCGCGCCGGAGCGCCGGTTCCACGCGCAGTGACCGGAGGGGGTGCGCCGGTTGCCGGATACGCTTTTATAATACACGTGCGTGGTCAGATGGATCAGACCCGTCCGCAGGTTTTCCTCCCGCGATTCCTCCAGCAGCCACTGCGGATCAAACACGATCATTCTGCGCGCCGCGGCATGCTGCCCGAAGGCAAGCAGCACCTTGCCGAAGGGAAGCTCCAGCGCCTGAAACTGATGCACGCTTTTGTCCAGACTGTCGCCGCTTCCGCCTCTGGTGCGGAAATCGGCCTCGTTGCGGATATCCGTCAGATACAGCTCGCGGAAGCCGCGCCAGGTCCTGCCGTCGTCAAACGAAATCGCCGCGTGGTTCGCGTCGCGGTTGGTGAATACGTCCTCGCCGCGGCCTTCCAGTTCAGCCCTGTTCAGCGGCGGCCACACGGCTGATTTGTCCATTTCGGGCAGCGGCTGTGTGTTGCAGAAAAAGAGCAGGATCGCGCCCGACTCCAGTTTCAGAAAAGCGGGCATGGTCAGCGTCGCGTTGAAATCCGTCGCCTTCGGCGCCGACCAGGTTTCGCCCGCGTCGAAGGATTCATAGCAGTAATGGCAGTCCAGCGATGTCCGGGCGATCAGCAGCAGGCTTCCGTCGCTTCGCTCGACGATGCTTGCCTCGCACGAGCCGTTCTGCCATCTGACGCTTTCGTGCGGCCAGGATACCCTGTGGGGCGGCGCGCTTTCAAGCAGCACGGTTTTCCACGTCTCCCCGTCGTCATCGGACAGGGCCACCGCCACACGCTGCGCCTCGCCCGGCAGATTCGCCGTGATCAGCACGCGGTGCCGTTTTTGAAGCTCAAGGGGAAAGCGCGGCACCCGGATATCCAGATCGCTGATCTTTACCCAGCGCACCGCGCCGCCCGGGCCTTCGTCCGACAGGAGCGCCATCCAGCCCGACGCGCCCGGAGGTGCCTCCGGCATCTCGCCGTTCTGCCATCCGCCTTCCCCTTCCACATAAAACGAGCTGATCCAGCGCCCGCTCCGCAGCCGCAGCGCGGCGCACATCGCGCGGGGGTCCTCCACGTCGCCGATCTGCCAGGAAAGGCCCGCGTCGCGGGAGGACAGGTACACCCGCTCTCCGTACATCCTTCCGTAGTGCCGTATCTCGCCGTCCGGCATCACGCAAAGATTGCACCAGGCGTTGGAGGGCGGCACCGCCACCGTCACAGGCGCCCATACGGAACGCAGCCTGCGCTTCTGTCCCTCGGTCATATGCTTTTCCATTTCGGCAAGATAGCTCATCGGCGCTCACCCTTCCTGTCATCGGACGGTTTGACACATGCCTCTCCGTGCCGGTCTCGGAGCCCCCGGCGGTTTTATGCGGTTTTCATTCCCCGGCCCGTCTTACCAGATCTCCTTCTGGTATTCCACCGGCCCGTCGTAGGGTTCCGTCCTGCCTTCCATCAGCGCGAGCAGGCGCTCCGAGCAGGTCTTCATCGCCTCCGCCATGGCGGGATAGGGCAGATTGCAGCAGTCGATCACGCCGTGCGCCATATGTTCCCCGTCGAAGCGGCCCATGAGCGTCTGGTTATTGTACTCGAAATAGTGCGCGCCCACGCAGTTCTTATCCGCCGCGCAGTGCTCCAGATACCGGCGGTAGGCCTTGCCGCGCTCCTCCTGGCTGGCCGCGCTGAGCAGCGCGGTGCGGAGCAGTCCGTTGTCCGGGCCGCCGAAATGCCATTCGCCGATCAGGCAGGGCTTGTTCACGGGACGGGCCAGCTCGAAGCGCGCTTCCGGCTCCCGGGAATAGCAGTTGAAGGACAGCACGTCGAACACGCGGCAGCTCATCAGCACCTTCGGGTTCAGATTGCCGTAGCGCATGCCCATGCACAGGTGGTTCGGATCCACCTTCCGGCACGCTTCCATCGGCACGCCACCGAAGCGGTCGATCAGGATCTGCTCGTATTCCTTTAGGTCTTCCATGCCTTTTTCGGAAATGACCGTATCGCGCGGCAGCGGCTCCAGCAGCCGGTCGAAGGAAGGCAGCCGCGTCCCCCAGGCCGCGTTCAGTGCCCCGATGCCGCCGTAGCGCTCCTTCAGCCACTGCGTCAGGTGCTTCCGGCTTTCCAGCGGCTCCTCCTTCACGAGCAGCTCGAAGGCGAGATTGCAGTCCATCTGGAACATCCATTCCGGCTCGTTGTGCAGAAAGTAGCCGATCATGTTGCGCATCCCGGCGTGCGGTTTCAGTTCGTTTTCCGCGAACACGCGGGCGTTTTCCTCGTATTCATCGGAGAATACGTCCGGAAAATCCCGGAAAATGAAGTGCTGTGTGGTCGGAAAGCGCTTCAGCGTCACCGCGTAGGGCAGGTTCGAGAGACGCAGGAAATCCTCGCAGCGCTCGTCGATGAAATTGACGATACCTACGCCCGTCGTGTTGATGCCCCATTCGTGGAACCGGTGCGTCGCGATCTGCCGCCAGGCCTCCCACCAGTCCCTGCCGAAAATGCGGATCATGTTGCCCCGCGCCGGGTTGTACATCCAGTCATCCGAACGGTTCGTTTCCCCGTGCCGCTTCACGTATTCCGCGATCAGGCGGGGATGGGTGAACGCTTCGGCATAGGCGGGATCGTCCGGTTTGGGCGCTTTCTCATAGAAGCCTTCCATACCGGTATACCACCCGAACTCGCCCATCCGGGTGCCGTAGCACATGCCGTGCGAGAAGAAGGCGTATCCGTCCGGATCCACCATCCACCATCTCCGCCCGTCGTGCTGCACGCGGAACCATCCGGTGGCTTCAAAGCGCCTGTCCAAGAACCCGCCCCAGGCGCTCCGGCCGGGGAAGGGACGGTCGTTCGTTTTCGCTTCCTCCCATTCCGCGCGCAGGCGCTTTTCCATTTCCGCGAAGGAATGGGTCTTCGTGGGCCACTCGTACCCGATCAGCTGCCCCATTTCGTCGATGATCGGCTTTTCGGGTTTCACTCCCGCGGGTTCCGTGTCGGAAACATACACCCTGTACAGGTTCGCGTCTATAAAATCCTTG
>CADBNX010000206.1 GCA_902796115.1 uncultured Eubacteriales bacterium | reverse complement strand
TGAAAGTATGCGCAATCTGTTTTCATATCATTGTCATTCACCGGAAAGGAGTGCATCCTGATGAAGCGCACCGTTTTCATATTTGCTCTTGTCCTGATGTCCGTATTGCTGATCAGCTACCCCTGTTCGGCTCTTACCCCGACCCCGACGCCCGTAGCGCTGACTGCGTCACCGACACCGATACTGCTGGTTCCGCCCGCGGCGCTGACTGCGTCACCGAGCCCAATTATACTGGATCCGACTCCAATGCCGTGGCCGATGGCGGTCAAAAAAGGCCAGAGCGATCTTGACTGGATTCGGGTCCGGATTTTCCTGCAGGAAATGCATTATCTGGAAGAATCGCATCCTTCCTACGATGAAATCGGCCAGGCGGCATATTATGATTTCTGTGTGGCCAACGGCATCGAGCCGACGGAGGAGATACCGCAGGAAGTGTTTGAGGCAATGATTTTCGGGAGCTTTTCCGACTTCATTGCGAAAGCCACCCCAACGCCGCTGCCGACGGACAGCAGCAGCAATCACATCGATCTTTCTGTCAGCGGCCTGGCATCCGAGCCCCGGAAGCATATTCTCTACAGTCACGAGCACGGGATCATGGCGGATGGTTTCCTGATGTTCATGCCGCTTGAGACGTATGTGGAAAGAGAACAGATCCCTGTCATCAGCCGGGGTCAGTTTCTTTCGGCCCGGATCACCTTTGACGTCTATGTGGAAAGCTTTTCCTGCTCGACGGATTTCTATCGGAAAACCGAAGCCGGGCTTGAAGGACTTGGAAGCATCGATTTGTCAGTGTCCGATTTGCCGGATGGCCCTTTCCTGGTCAAAATGGACTGCAATGCGGTCCATCATGGCGAAGCCTTCCGTTTCTTCTACCTTTTCTGGGTTGAGTGAAGAAAACTGCCGTGATGGGATGATAACCGTGAAAAAAACTGTGCTCACATCTCGTATACCGCTGTTTTCGCTCGACTGCCAAAGACATATCCCGGATCGGATGACCGTGCATATTGTTCATCGTGCCGATACTGCCTATCCTTTTCTTCATGATACGGTCATCGCGCCGCTGGGCGGCCGGCTGCTCATGGCCTGGTACAACTGTACGGAGAACGAAATCGCCGGCATCACGGTGATCCGCGGGCGGTGGTCGGACGACGGCGGAAAAAGCTGGTCCGGGCCGGAAGTCATTGCCGATAGTCCGAACCACAGCCTGCACATGGTGCCCGCCGTATTCAGCGAATACAACGGCGAAATCCGGGCGTATGTTACGGAGATGAGCGGACACGACCTGCCCGTCGGCTATGTCTGCCTGAAGTATGAGGCAGGACGCTGGCAGGTCATGGAGCGGCGTGCCGAGCCCGTACTCTTCAACACGCTGCCCAGGCAGACGCCGGACGGACGCTGGATCGCGGGCGGCCGCATGGCTCTTGGGCCGGGACATAAGCCGGATATCCCCATGATCGCCCTCGCACGGCCCGCCTCTCCGGCCTGCTGGACGTTCACTCCGCTGTGCGGTCCGCTGCCCGACGCACCGATCCCGGAAACCGCGGTCATCGTGGGGGAGAGCAGGCTTGTCGCCTTCATACGCCGTGAATACGGCCCGGCACTGACCTGCGCGAGTGATGACGGCGGACGGACGTGGAGCGCGCCGGAAGACACGGGCCTGCCTGTCGCTCCGTCCAAGATGTACGGAGGCACGCTGCCTGACGGCAGGCAATTCCTGCTTTTCAACGAACTCACCGCAGCGCGCGACCGGTCGCGGCTCGTGCTGGCCCTGGGCAGCACGGATGAGTACCGTTTTGAACGGGTATGGCTGCTTGCGGACGGTTTCAACGGCACACTGAACGCGGGCCCATTCTGGCACTATCCCTGCGCCTGCACCGCGAACGGGTGTCTGTATGTGTCCTGCACGGTATCCGACGCGGGCGGCAGTGCCGTGCGTCATGCGGCGCTGTTCACGATCCCATTGGTCAGCCTGCGGTGACAGGATGGGAACTGACACATTTGCCGTCTCCGGGGTACCGGAGATCTGAAAGCGAAAAAGACCGCCCGGCCGGG
>CADBNX010000205.1 GCA_902796115.1 uncultured Eubacteriales bacterium | reverse complement strand
TATTTCTACGAAGCCTTCGCCGCGGTCGCGAGACGCAGGCCGGACATCATCATCGGCTGCTCCCACCAGCGCACGGATACGCATGACGCGCTGGAAATCAACTGCCGTTTCCTGGCCTACAACACGAACGCCTACGTCGTCCGCGCGTCCGTCAGCATGGGTGAGGATTCCCCGGTGGGCGGCGTCAGCTGTATCGTCGCCCCGGACGGAAAAATGCTGGCGGATATGGAAAGCCGGGTGGGCCTCGCGTGCGCGGAATTCGATCCGAAAGCGAAATACCTCAAGAGCGCGGGCTTCCACGGCGCCCTCAAAGCGCACTGGGAGTACATCGACGACGGGCGGCGGCCCTGGAAATACCGCCCGGCAGGCAGCGCGATCGTGCCCCCGGACGAATGGATGCCCTATCCCCGTGTCTGCGCGCACCGGGGCTTCAATACCATCGCCCCGGAAAACAGCATGCCCGCCTTCGGCGCCGCCGTCGCGATGGGCGCGCAGGAAATCGAGTTCGACCTTTGGCCCACTTCGGACGGGGAAATCATTTCCCTGCACGACGCTTCGCTGGACCGTGTCTCCACCGGCACCGGCAAGGTATACGAGCACACGTATGAGGAGCTGCTCGCCTTCGACTTCGGCGTCAAGCACGGGGAAGCCTTCCGGGGCATACGCATCCTGCGCTTTGAGGAGATCCTGCGGAAGTTTGCCTGCCAGACCATCATGAACATCCATATCAAAACCATCGACAATACCTGTGATTACGATCCGAAAGCGCTGGAGAAGATCATTTCGCTGATCGACCGCTACGACTGCCGGAAGCACGTATACTTCATGACCTCCAACTGCCGCCTGCAGGCCATGGCGCGCGAAGCCGCGCCCGATATCTGCCGCTGCATGGGCGCGGGCGACGAGCCGTATAAGATGGTGGAGCAGGCGCTGGAGCTCGGGTGTAAAAAGGTGCAGCTCTTCAAAGGCCGGTTCGACCAGGATATGATCGACAGGGCGCGCGCGAACGGGCTCATCTGCAACGTGTTCTGGGCGGACGATCCGCAGGAGGCAAAGGATTACCTCGCCCGCGGCATCGACACCATCCTGACCAACGACTATAACCGCGTGGCACAGGCCGTCGCCTCCCGCGCGTGAACCTGTGATCCGGTCGGCGGGGGTGCGCCCCCGCCGGAGTATCCTGCCGGCCATTGGCAATTCCGATGGATTCAGGCAGGGTATTTCATATTTTCTTAATATTTCCCCGGAACGCTTGCCTTTCCGGGCCGGGAAAAGTATAATTGGATGGGTTTTGAAGAATTGCCCAACTTTGATGGAATGACCCATTAGGTCAGGGAGAGATTATGCTTCAGATCAAATGGCTCTGGTCGATGATGGACAAGAAATACCGTCCGTGGCATATCGTTGCCATGGTCCTCTCCGCGGTCAGCGCGCTGATGCTGCTCATTAACCCGACGCTGACCGCGCGTCTGATGGATGAGGTGATCGTCGCGGGAAACCCCGAACCGCTGCTGGGCATCCTGCTGACGATGCTGGCTGTCCGGTTCATTCGGGAAACGGTGCACTACCTGATGATCACCACCATCGAGCGCACCAGTCAGAACACCATCCGCAACATCCGGGAGCGGGTATTCGTGCGCATGCAGTATCAGGACATGCGCTTTTTCGACATTCACCGTTCCGGCGATCTGATGACCCGTATGTCCAGTGACGTGGACTGGTGCCGTCATTTTCTTTCCTACATCGATTATATGCTGATCAGCGCCATCGTCACCTTCGTCGCCACCTCAAGCTACCTGTTCTTCGTCAACTGGCAGCTGGCGCTGACGCTGGTGGCCGTCACCCCGATACTGCTGATCGTGATGAAGATCTACTCCAAGAAAGTGCGCCGCCTGTTTGTGGACATGCGGGACAAACTGTCCGAAATGAACGCGGACGCGCAGGAGAACATCGCCGGCAACCGGGTCGTCAAGGCCTTCGCGCGGGAGGAATACGAAAAAGAGAAATTCGATAAAAAATCGATCGCCTTCAAAAACGCGCACCTGGCCATCAACAAAATGTGGCTCTCCTTCTATCCCGTCATCGAAATCCTCACGAATGCGATGACCGTCATTACGATTTTCCTCGGCGGGTTCATGCTGATGCAGACGCCCGCGACCGGGGGACTTACGCCCGGCAAGCTGACCATCTTCGTCAACCTGGTCTGGGCGCTCGCCGCGCCCATGCGCAACCTGGGCAACCTGCTCAACGAATGGCAGCGCTTCCTGACCAGCTGCACGAAGGTCATGGAAGTGGACCTGGCGAAGCCCTCCATTCAGGACGCGGAGGACGCGCAGGCGCACGCGCATGTGCAGGGGGACATCGTGTTCGATCACGTCTCCTTCTCCTATGACAAGCAGCCGGTGCTCACCGACATCACCTTTTCCGCGCCGCCCGGCTCTGTGATTGCCGTGATGGGCCCGACCGGCTCCGGGAAAACCACCCTGATCTCGCTCCTCGCCCGCTGCTATGACGTATCGGACGGCAGGATCCTGGTGGACGGCTG
>CADBNX010000204.1 GCA_902796115.1 uncultured Eubacteriales bacterium | reverse complement strand
AGAGGAGAATGCCATGAGTGAAACCGAAACCCCTTTGCTTCATATCGCAGGCACGCTTACAGAGAAGGATTTCAGATCCGCTCTTCGGGCGCGTCGTGTCCGGCCCGTACTGTTTATGACGTTTCTGTTCTTTCTGATTTACGCAATCCCGGTTTACGGCATTCGTCTGTACAACGATTATCCTTATATGAAGCTCGGGGTCTGGAGTTTCGGAGAATGGGTGAAGCTGATTTGGGAATACGACGGTCAGAGCAATGCCTTCATATTTATCGGGTTTGCAGCTGTCTACGCGCTGTTGCTGCTGTGGCATCATCCCAACAGGGCCTCAAAACGCTTCCGGGAGCTGTATCCCTCAGGGGCATCGATCGCAATTGACTTTTACGAGGACTGCTTCTCTGTTCTTGAAGAGGGAGAAAGCGCGTCCGCATCGAACAGGGATACGCTCCGCCTGCAGTATTCGCAGATGCGCCGCAGGATCATCGAAAACGCACGGGTATTTGTGGTTTCAACCGGGCAGCGCAATCGGATTGTTCTTCACAAAGCAATCATGACACCGCAGGAGATCGAAGCTGTCAGGGAACTGCTGCATCGGAAATGCGCACGGTAGAGGGATATCCATGCTTTTTTCAATGAAAAGCGGGATTGCTTCGGGTACATACTGAAACGGATATAAAGGAGGTCATTGCATGAATTCTTTTCCAAGAACGGAAGTCGCGGGGGTTTCCCTCTCCCGCATGATCATCGGCACCAACTGGATCCTGGGCTACAGCCACCGGACTCCCGCGGCGGACGGGCAGATCAGAAGCCGCTTTCAGCACGGTTCGGACGCCGTGCCGCTGCTTGAGGCCTTTCTCCGGCACGGGGTGGATACGATCATGGGCCCGCTGCAGGCGCAGCAGGTAATGCAGGAAGCGGTGCGGGATACCATGCAGAAAACGGGCCGTGAACTGATCCTGATCGATACCCCGGTCATCAACGTGGACGACAGCGCGCAGGCCCGCAGGGAAGCCGCCGCCACGATCCGCCGCAGCCGGGAAGCCGGCGCGCGTTTCTGCCTGCTGCACCACACCTCCGCCGAGCAGCTCGTCAATAAAAACCGGCACGAGATCACGCGCCTCGGAGATTATACGGATATGATCCGCCAGGAGGGCATGATCCCGGGCCTTTCCGCGCACATGCCGGAACTGATCACCTATTCCGACGAAAACGGCTATGATGTGCAGACCTACATCCAGATCTACAACGCGCTCGGGTTCCTGATGCAGATCGAAATCGAAGGTGTCTCCCGCATCATTCACAACGCGAAAAAGCCGGTCATGACCATCAAGCCGATGGCCGCCGGACGGCTCACGCCCTATGTGGGGCTCAATTTCTCCTGGCACACGATCCGTGACTGCGATATGGTGACCGTCGGCTGCTCCTACCCCCACGAAGCGGAAGAGGACATCGAGATTTCCCTCGCGGCCTTCGAACACCGTTACCCGGACATCGGAAAGCGAGCGAGCCCGAACATGCATCAGGACGCCTTCGGGGGCGGCGGAAAGAAGCATGTATGAGCCGCACGCTTGCGTGGATCAGCCTGTTGTGTATACTGCTTTGTCTGAATCCCGCCGCGGCATCGGGCAGTGAGGAGCGTGCGCTTGTAAGTCCGCTGATCCGCATCGAGGAAAGCGGGGATCCCTGTATCCTGTGGGATGAGGAAACAGGGTATTACTACGCGCTCTATTCCTCCCGCGGCAACAACCGGGTGATCCTCTACCGCGCGGAAACTGTCACTGCCCTCGGAAATGCAAAAGGGCTGGAATTGTACGCAGCCGGAGATTTCTGCTTTCAGGAGAAAGAAATCATGAGCCGCCTCTACGCACCGGAAATGCATAAGGTGGATGAAAAATGGTATATCTATTTTTCCGGCGCGCCGGTTTCGGAAGCAAAATACGGCAAAACCGCCTCCTCCCAATCCATCCGCCTGTTCTGTATGGAATGCACCGGAAACGATCCATGGAATGACAACTGGATCTTCAAAGGCTGTCTGAACGAAGATCTGTGGGCCATCGACGCCTCTGCGTTCACCCTGAACGGCGTTCATTACGCACTGTTCGCTGAAATCGTGCCTGGCGAAGGCAACGTCATTGGCATCGGACGTCTCTCCTCTCCCTGGGAAATGGAAAAAGAAACTGTCCGCATTTGCCGCGCCGAATATGACTGGGAGAAAATGTCCGGTCTCGTAAACGAAGGCCCGTTCTTCTTCACCGGCCCCACGGGGCGTCGTTTTCTGCTCTACTCCGCCAATAACGTGAACAGTCCCTATTACTGTCTGAATACCCTGGAGCTCGTCGGGGATGATCCGATGGATCCCGATGCCTGGGTCAAAAAGCCGGAAACCACATTTGCAACCTACGGCACCGCCTACTGCCCGGGGCACGGCTCGGTATTCCTTTCTCCGGACGGCACGGAATACTATCTGGCCTATCACGTCAAAGCAAACCGCGGCGGCTCCGGTTTCCGCATGCTGCATGTTCAGCCGCTGCTTTTTGACGCGGACGGCGCGCCGCTGCTTGAGAGACCGCTCGAAAAAAACGAACACTTCCCCGCTCCGTCCGGAGAATGAACAGGGCATTCCAAAATGTCCGCACAAGCTGACATTTCAGGTCAAAAAAGTCCGCTTCCGTTGGTTGAACCGGAAGCGGACTGTGTTTATAATACTTCCGAAAGGTGGGAAATGTATGATTGGAAGGAATCTTCAGCTGTTTCGGAAACAGCTGAACATGACCCAGGAGGCCCTGGCGGAGCAGGTCGGCGTGGCGCGGCAAACCGTGGTCAAATGGGAATCCGGGGAGAGTGCCCCGGATCTTGAAATCGCGGGAAGGCTTGCCGACGCGCTGAAGGTGTCCCTGGACGACCTTGTCAACGCGCCGGACGGCGAGCTGGAGGGAGACCGGGCCCTGAAGGGAAAGCATATCTTCGGCCTTGTCACCGTCGGGGACAAAGGGCAGATCGTGATCCCGGCGCGCGCCCGGAAAGTATTTCACCTGAAGCCCGGGGATCAGCTGATGGTGCTCGGCGAGGAAGGCAGGGGGCTGGCGCTGATGAACGCGCAGTTTTTTATCGAAGCCGCAAAGGAGATACAGTATGGAAAACAGCAGTGACGTGCTCCTGTCCGTACGGGGGCTGTGCAGGAATTATCCGGGGTTTCAGCTCAAATCCCTGACCTTCGACCTCAGAGAAGGCAAAATCACGGGCTTCATCGGCCGGAACGGCGCCGGCAAAACCACGGCCATCAACGCCATCCTCTCCTTTATCCGCAGGGACGGCGGGGAGGTGTTCTTCCGGGGCGTTCCGCTCACGGAAAAGGAAACGGACCTCCGCGCGAAAATCGGCTTCGTTTCCGCCGGCATGACCTATTACACGTCAAAGCCGCTCCGGGTGATCACAAAAGTCACCAAATCCTTCTATCCCGGCTGGGACGACGGCATTTATCAGCGGTATATGCGGCTTTTCGGCCTGTCGGAGGACAAAACGCCTTCTTCCCTGTCCAACGGCATGAAAATCAAATACGCCCTGGTGCTCGCCCTGAGCCACGGGGCGGAGCTGTTCATCCTGGACGAGCCCACCAGCGGCCTGGATCCCGTGAGCCGCGAGGAGCTGGTGGAAATCTTCCTGCGGCTGCGCGACGAGGGAAAAACCGTGCTGTTTTCCACGCACATCACGTCGGATCTTGAAAAGTGCGCGGACCGCATCCTTTTGATCCGGGAAGGCAGCCTGCAGGCGGACGAAGCACTGGACGATTTCCGCCGGAAGTTCCGCATCGCGGAAATTACAGGTCCCGTCCCTCCGCAAATAAAGCGCGTATCCCGCGGGGCATGCCGGGTCCGCGACGGGTTCACGGTGCTCGTTCCCGGTGATGAATGCGGCGGCCTCAACACCCGGGAAGCGAGCCTTGAAGAAATCATCGTCCATCTTGAAAAGGAGGCGGACCAATGAAACTGCTCAAAAAGGAATTCCGGCTGTGCATGCACCCCTTCTGCTATATCCTGCCCCTCCTTTCCTCGCTGGTGCTGGTGCCGGCCTATCCCTACGGCGTCTGCTGCTTTTATACCGCGCTGGGGATCTTTTTCATCTGCCTGAGCGCGCGGGAAAACCACGACGCTTCCTATACCCTCACCCTGCCGGTATCAAGGCGTGAGGCGGCGGCGGGCAGGATCTGCCTGTGCGTATGTCTGGAAATGATCCAGCTTCTCTGCATGGGGCTGTTCATCCTGCTCAAAAACGCAGTTATACCCGGATCGAACCCCGCGGGGCTTGACGCGGGCCTTGCCGTGATCGGCGAGGGCTTCCTGCTGTACACGCTGTTCAACCTCGTCTTTTTCCCGCGCTATTGGCGCGACATCAGCAAGCCGGGCGTCGCCTTCGTGATCGCGTCCGTCGTCCTTTTCCTGTGGATCATCCTCGAAATCGTCGCCGCCTACGCCGTTCCTTTCGTGCGGGACATACTGGATACCCCCGATCCGGAGCATCTGCGGGAAAAGGCCGTTTTCACCCTCTGCGCGGCCGCGCTCTTCGCCGCGGGAAGCTTCCTTTCTGCCCGCCTGAGCGGAAAGAAATTCGAATCCGTCGACCTGAAGCTGTAGCGCCGGGCAGAACGTCGGGCTGCCGCAGTCGCTCCGCACGGGGTCATCCTCGTCCGGATCACACATTCGCACCGCACTGAGCCGCTTCAACCGGAGCGGCTTTTTTCCGTGTCAGCTATGACGGCTAGGATTGAATCCGGAAGGGCATTATGCTATACTATACACGGTTTTTTGACCCTGTACAGGGGAAGCACCCGGCCGGACAGAAGGAAAGCGAGGACATCGGAGATGGCGAACGAGAGATTCTCCGCCGTAGGCGTCAACATTCAGGAAAAGGCCGCCATGATCTGGAACGTGGCGGATCTGCTGCGCGGGCCTTTCAAGCCGCACGAGT
>CADBNX010000203.1 GCA_902796115.1 uncultured Eubacteriales bacterium | reverse complement strand
CCACGACAGCTGCTATGTGTTCACGGCCCATTACGATCATCTGGGTAACCTGGGCAGAAAGGTCTTTTACGCGGGGGCCAACGACAATGCCTCGGGTACCGCCTGTATCGTGACCTTGGCAGCGCACTATGCAAGCCATAAGCCGGCGTACGACACGTATTTCATCGCCTTCTCCGGCGAGGATGCCAACCTGCGCGGCTCGGAGTATTACGCTGAAAATCCGGTGGTTCCGTTGTCTCAGATAAAGTATCTATTCAATATAGATATGATCGGTGACAACAACCCCGTCCAATACTGCGAATGCAGTGACGAAGGTCTCCGCGGGTATGCATTATTTGAGCGGATCAACGGTGAGAAGCAATACTTCAAGGCCTTGGACCGCGGTGCCCTGGCGGCCAACAGCGACCACTATCCCTTCGCCGTCCGTCACGTACCTTGCATCTTTCTGGAGAACGAAAACGGCGATGCCTTCCCGTATTACCATACCGTCTATGACATTTGGGAGACGGCCCTCTTTGACAGCTATGAGCCCGTTTTCAAACTGGTGACAGACTTCGTCGGCAGGTATTGAAAACGGCATGCCGGGTAGTCTGTCAAAGCATCCCTACGCCCATTCGAAGTTTTCTTTCCCGGCGCCGACCTCGAAGTGGTACTTGACGATGCCGAGGTCCATCTTGCTGTATCCTACCATCGAGAAGAGCGGCTTGGCCAGGACCTTGGGGACCTTGCCGTAGTCCTGGAAGCCGACATATTCCAGGTAGAACTTCTGCTGGTTGACGGCGGTCGGGGCCAGGATGGCCGCCTCGACGCCCTTGTTGAACCACTTAGGCGTGGCGTCGCTGGCGTTGCTGACCTCCTTGGCATCCTTCACCTTGTGCCCCTTTCCCTGCGTTTCTCCGAATCCGAGGGAGATGTAGCAGGCGATCTTTTCATCTCCTTCCAACTCATAGGTCCCCGGGACTTTCCTGTAGCTGAGACCCGCCCAGCACGAGTTTAGCCCGAGCGTCTGGGCCAGCAGGACGAGCTGCTCGCCGTAGTAGCCGATCTTCTCGTCCAGATCATCGCCTTTCTTCCCGGCCATGACGAGGTAGTTCTTTACGCCGGAGAAGGAACCGTACGACATCGGGCCGCTGAAGGCTTTCGGTTCACCGGTCACCAACTGGATATGCAGTCCGGCTTCCTCGTTGATTGCTGAGATCCGCTCCCGGAGCGTGGCCAGGATATCCTTGGGGACAGGTTCGTCCTTATAGCGCCGGACGGAATGGCGGGCTTCGATGGCTGCTAACAGTGTCATAGATAGGTTTTTTGATGAACAAATATACAGTTTTTACAGGAAAAAGAACCTTGCTGCTTTGCGCCGAAAGGCGTATCTTTGTGTAAAGCTTACCTGTCAAGACGCATTATGCCCGAAAACATAGAAATCCGGGGCGCAAAAGCCCATAATCTCAAGAATCTGGACGTCGATATCCCGCTCGGGAAGATTGTCGGGATCGCCGGAGTATCCGGTTCCGGGAAATCTTCCCTGGCCCTGGGCGTGCTGTATGCCGAAGGGTCCCGCCGCTATCTGGAATCCCTCTCCACGTACACCCGCCGCAGGATGACGCAGGCCTCGCGCGCCCTGGCCGACGACGTCCGTTATGTGCCCGCGGCGCTGGCCCTGCATCAACGCCCCGGCGTACCGGGTATCCGGAGCACTTTCGGGACCATGTCCGAATTGCTGAACAGCCTGCGCCTGATGTTTTCCCGGCTCGCGAGCCATCGCTGCCCCAACGGCCATTACCTGGAGCCCACGCTGGACGTCGCTGCCGAACAGCCGATTTTCTGCCCCGTCTGCGGAGAGCGTGTCTATGCGCCCGGAGCGGAGCAGCTGGCCTTCAACAGCGAAGGCGCCTGCCGTTGCTGCGGCGGCACGGGGATCGTCCGCACCGTAGATGAATCCACCTTGGTCCCGGACGAGTCGCTGACCATCGACGAAGGCGCCGTCGCCCCGTGGGGCTCGCTGATGTGGTCGCTGATGAAGGATATCGCCCGGGAGATGGGCGTCAGGACCGACGTGCCCTTCCGGGACCTCACGCCGCAGGAAAAGGAAATCGTCTATCACGGCCCGGCCGAAAAGCGCCACATCATCTACAAGAACGAGAAGACCAACGGTTTCGCCGAGATGGACTTCACCTACTACAGTGCCGTTTACAGCGTGGAAAACGCCCT
>CADBNX010000202.1 GCA_902796115.1 uncultured Eubacteriales bacterium | reverse complement strand
CGACGTGCTCCTGGCCCTGATCCCGGGCGAAATCTTTCCCGAACTCGTGTCCGGCGGGCCGTACGGGGACGCGAACCCGACGGCGGAGAATCCTCCCGCACTTGCGGACATCGCCGCTTCTTTCGGTTTTGATGACCTGCTCATCGTGGGCCTCGCCAACGACGAGCTCGGATACATCGTTCCGCCGTCCGATTTTCTGGTCAATTCCTCAAAGCCTTATTTTGAACGGACCGTGGACAGGCGCGGCGAGGATCACTACGAGGAAACGAATTCCGTCGGCCCCGCCTGCGCCGGGTGCATCGCCGACGCGTTCGGCGAAGCGCTGCGCGGCCTTGCCGGCAGCGAGGACTGACACCCGCCGCTTTTTGATTGACATTTTCCGGCAGGAGCATTGGACTGCTCTCAGCACAGCCGGGAGAAGGAGGAGAAAATATGCTTCAGTTTTCGGAGAAAGAATTACGGGACCGCATTTACGCCTGCTGGATCGGCAAAAACATCGGCGGCACGCTGGGCACGCCCTATGAGGGCACGCGCGAGCTGCTGGATATCGACGGTTTTGCGTCCAAGGCCGGTGAACCGCTGCCCAATGACGACCTGGACCTGCAGCTGGTGTGGCTGCGCGCCGTAAACGACCTGGGTCCGGACGCCATCAACAGCAAGATCCTGGGGGAATACTGGATCAGCTGGATCACCCCGCACTGGAACGAATACGGGGTGTGCAAATCCAATATGAAAGACGGCATCCTGCCCCCGATGTCCGGAGAATACAACAATGAGCTGTGGCGCAACTCGAACGGTGCGTGGATCCGCACGGAAATCTGGGCCTGCCTGTATCCCGCCCTGCCGGAGAAAGCCATCCGTCTGGCCTTTGAGGACGCCAGCGTGGACCACGGACTCGGTGAGGGCACCTGGGCTGCGATTTTCGTGGCCGCGATGGAAAGCGCCGCTTTCGCCGTAAGGGACGCAAAACTGCTCCTGGAAATCGGCCTGTCGAAGATTCCGGAGGACTGCCGTGTGGCGCGCAGCGTGCGCATCGTCATGAAGGCGTATGAGGACGGCGTCAGCTGGAAGGACTGCCGTGAAATGCTGCTGAAGGACAGCGCGGATCTGGGCTGGTTCCAGGCGCCTGCCAATATCGGATTCGTCGTACTGGGCCTGCTGTACGGCGAAGGAGACTACAAGAAATCCCTGATCCTCGCGGTAAACTGCGGGGATGATACGGACTGCACCGGCGCGACGCTGGGCTCGCTGATGGGCATCATGGGCGGCATGGACGGCATTCCGAAGGACTGGATGGCCTATATCGGGGATGAAATCAAGAGCATCTGCCTGACCAACGGGCACGGACGCTTCCCGGTCAACTGCACGGAGCTGACCCGCTGCATCTTCAACCTGCTGCCGGTAACGCTGCGCAGGGATCACCAGAAAATGCTTTACAGCCTGACCAAAGGTCAGGAGGACACCTCCGGCGTGTGCATCGGTGAAAAAACGGATCTGTCCGCGCTGAACGTGAAGGATTTTTACGGACGCGACTTTGCGAACGCCATCGGCAGCCGCAAGCCCTATTCCTTCACCTGGGAAAGCGTTTATGCGGACGTGCTGGTGGAATTTGACGAAAAACCCGTGCTGAAGCCCGGCGAAGCCTTAAGCGGCACCGTCACGATGCTCAACCGCGCGCAATTGCCGGAACAGAAGCACTACCGCCTGCGCTTCCTGGCGCCGGAAGGCTGGCAGGTGGAAAGCGCGCGGAATCTGTGGGCGCCTTCGCCCCGCTACACCCGGGAGCAGCAGCACGCTTCGACTCCGTTTGTGATCCGCGCGGGAGAAACCGTCGAAGCCGTGAACCGCATCATCCTGGAAATCACCTGCGCGGGAAGGCCGACGCCCATTCTGGTGCCCATTCAGGTGATGGGATAGCCCTTCCGCGTCCTGTTGCTTTTCGTCCGGATACGTCCCTTGCCGGGTCCTTTGATCTGCGGCCCGGCAAGGTTTTTTTATTCTCGCCTGATTTGCCTGCCGGCGCCGCATTATATGATATTTGATGGAGAATCACCGGCTTTTTTCATGAGCTTTTTGCTCCGGAAACCGGTCGGCCAGAAAAGGCCCCTTTCTTCACTTTCACCGCAGATGATCCTGATCCGCTCAAAAAGCTCCGGGGCTTTCCGTACTTCGTCGATCAGGACCGGCGGCTGATAGGTCTGCAAGAACAGCTTCGGATCTGTCTGGGCAAATTGACGGAGCTGGGTATCGTCCATCGAAACACAGCTCCGTTTCTGATCCCTGGCAAGCTGCTTCAGCATTGTCGATTTTCCGGCCTGTCCGGCGCCGATGACCATAACCGCTTTACATGTCTGACTGGCCTTGAGGAATTTACGTTCCGGCCCTCTTTTTCTATATTCCATGGCGCCAGGCCTCCTTAGGCTAAAATGAAGTCTGCTATATTTTAGCCCGGAGTCTTCCGCCGCTGCTTTCAGCCGCTCCGTGCATCGCACAGACGCAATTTGTCAAATCGCCGGTCAAGTCACGCAGCTGCCCGTATCGTTTTGATTCGGCAGTTTCCTGTTCATATCGCCCGAGCAGGGGGGGCGCTTCATTTACAGCTTCAGCTGATTCACCGGTTTGCTGTTGTCCGGTGCCGTGGAACGGCGTATCGTAAATACCGCTTTGCCCACATCTTCGATCTCACCGCGGATCTCCATCCCGTCGGCGATCTCATCCCTGTTCAGGCGGATCCTGTTTTCGGTGTGACCCAGGGTAATCACGTCTCCGGGGAACAGGGTAATATACCGGGTGATGAATTCAAGCGCGGAAGCAGCGTCACAGATGTATTCCGAGGTGTCGTTTTTCACCGTCTGTCCGCCGGCGCTCAGCGTCATGGCTTTCCGGAACGCGTCCTTCACGCGCATCGGAACCGGCGTATCGGCAACCGCGTTGAACCCGTCCGCCCAGCGCCCGTAGACCAGCGGCAGTCCTTTCTCCTGCAGGGTCGTGGGTTCCACCAGAATATCGTCAAAGGAGCTGTCCGTCAGGGACACCATGGGCAGGAAGCCGAGAATATACGATTCCGCGCTTTCGGCCTTTACGCCTTTCGCCAGCTTTTTTATAACCATCGCCAGTTCAACGGAGATCTCCAGGCTTCCGCACCGCGGCGGCAGCTCCGCTTCCTGACCGCTCCGGCCCAGAGCGGTATTGGGCGCGCACAGGAAACGGGGCGTTTTGAGCACCTTCAGCCCTTCCTTCGGGCCGATGGCTTTATAGTTCTTAAACACCGTATAAAACTGCGGCACGTTTTCCACTTTCCATTCCCGTGCCTCTCCGATTTCGCCCAGACCCTTTTTCATATAATACCGCACAGCGGGAGATTCGTGCATGGTCACGGTTTCGTCATCCCCGCTCCGCCAGTCGGGACAGTTCAGATTCAGCACCGGGGTTTTCAGATACCCCACCCGTTCGATTTCGGAATCGATTGTGCAGTCGGGGCCGCTGTAGGCAAACTTTTCCGGCAGCTTCAGTCCGTCCGTACCCATCGTTCCCAGATGCAGCACGTCACCGGGATAAAGCGTCGCGAACGAGGAATACCACTGGATCACCCGCTCCACGCCCAGCAGCAGCGCGGAAGTATGGGCGCGGTCGCGCAGATGGCCGCCCATTTTCGTGTACACCAGCAAATCATACACGTTGCCGATCTCATCCTTCGTGGTCAAAAACGGCCCCATCGCACAGTGCGCGTCGGTCATCTTGCCGCCCCAGGACATGGTGGCGCCCACATACCAGTCCGTGCTGGCCTGCGCGGAATACACATCCGGGGAACCGGTATCCATGGCCTTCATATAGCCGGCGGTGGAGGAATCCGTGACCACCGTGAAGCCTGCGACGTACTCCATCGCCCGGTTCACCGGAATATAGCGCCCCTTCTTCCCGATGACCACACCCAGCTCCACGTTGAACGCCAGCAGCCCGGCGTCCTTCGGATGCACGAACAGCTGTCCGTCGCCCACCACGGACCCCATGGGGCGCTGATGCCCCTGCGGATACAGGTTGGAACTGGTCCGGGCGGGGTTGGAGCGGATGAAGGTGGGGCAGTTCTGCACCAGTCCCCACATCAGCCGCGGCCGCGGGATCGGCGCGCACAGCCGCACATCGGAAAGCGGATGGCCGCAGAAGCGCATGCGGGCTTCGTCGCTCTGCTCCAGGAACACTTTCAGGAAGCCTTCCATCCGCCGGAGCGTATCCATCCCCGCGTCCTCCAGCTTCAGAAAATCGACCAGTGTGTCCGGCCAGACGGAGTTCTCCATGAATTCCGGCATGCTCACGCTGTAGCCGTTGGTGGTGGTGGCGCTTTCCTGCAGCTGGCTGTCCACCGCGGCAGGTTCAAACACCCATAATTGTCCGTCGGCGGGGTTCTCCATCACAAACCCCCATTTTTCCTCTCCCCGGAACTCAAAAGTAGCTAATTTCATCTTCTTCTCCTTACCGCGGTTTTCGTCTGTTCCGCCGATTGCCGCTCAGCGCACCGCAATGGTGAATTCGCAGTGGAAATAACCGTCCGGTTCGTACAGCCGAACCGTCTTTTCTCCCGGCACCGTCATATCGGGCGGCACCGGCATCATCAGCGCATCCATGGGTTTACGCACGGTTTCGCCGTTCAGCAGCGTTTCTTCCGCGAGGCCGCCCTCCAGTGACAGGGGTTCATTCACCCGATACACTGTTTTCCGGGGAAGCTGCCTGATCCGAACGCGCTGCGGGAAAGTCAGATCCGTCACGGTGGCGGCGTCCCAGCTTTTTTCGGTCAGATACTGTTTTTCAGCCCGGACCACCCGCACGCGCTGGCTGTGATGATACTGCCACAGGCCGTTTTCCGAAGCCTCGGAACGGGAAGAACGCCCGAAGGTCACCAGCAGATAATCCTTCATCACGGTCACGCTGGGATCGACGATATGGAACAGGGGCGAATGGGATGCCGCAAAATCACTGTAACAGACGGGGACCCGTTCAAGATCCGCAAGGAATTTCCAGTGGATCCCGTCGTGGGACCGGGCAAGAGAGACCCGGAACCGCCCCTGCAGATTTCCGCGTTCCAGCGGCGCGGAATTGACCCACACCAGATACCAGGTGTTTTTTTCGTACGGATCTTTTTCAATGGCATAGGAAGACCCTGCGCACTGCATCTGCGGAATCGGAAACGGCCCCTGCCAGGTGACGCCGGAATCATGGGACAGGATATACTGCACACAGCCCATGCGGCTTCTGGAATAACAGGAGCACAGCGTGCCGTCCGGACACTGGATCACTTTGGGTTCGGCCCATGAGTAAGCGTCCATCAGCGCCGGGCGTACGGGCAAAAGATCCCGGGACGTCGTTTCCGATTTCT
>CADBNX010000201.1 GCA_902796115.1 uncultured Eubacteriales bacterium | reverse complement strand
CGCCGGTGGGGGCGGAGCCGAGCGCGCCCAGTGGGCGATGCAGCGAGGCGGAAGCCCAGTGAGCAATAGGTATCTGCAAACGAAGTGCGGCAGATGCCATTGCGAACTGCGCCCGAAGGATGGAGGGTGCGGGAGGTACGGGTACCTCCCGCATACGGCTCAGCCAAAGGCTGAGCTGTAACCGTCCCTGACCCAGGAGAAGCTTTCCATTTGATTTTGGCACGGGAATCGTATATAATAACCTTCGGTGCCGGGATGCGGTCCCGTGCGTTCAGACTGAAAGTGTTGGGAGGGCAACATCATGAGTAAGGTTCACGTCTTCGATCATCCGCTGATCCAGCATAAACTGAGCATCATGCGCGACAAAAATACAGGCTGCAAGGAATTTCGGGAGCTGCTGGATGAAATCTCCATGCTGATGGTGTATGAAGTCACCCGTGACCTGCCCACGCAGGAAATCACGGTTGAAACGCCGATCTGTGAAACCAAAACCAAGGTGCTGGCCGGAAAACCGATCGGCATCATCCCGATCCTGCGCGCGGGCCTGGGCATGGTGGACGGCATCATGTCCCTGATCCCCAATGCCAAGGTCGGCCATATCGGACTGTACCGCGACCCGCAGACGCTGGAACCGGTAGAGTACTACTGCAAGCTGCCGGAAGACGCGGAGCACCGCGAGCTGATCGTGCTTGACCCGATGCTTGCCACCGGCGGAAGCGCTTCCGCCGCCATCTCCTTCATCAAGAAACGCGGCTGCAGGAATATCCGTCTGGTGAACCTGATCGCGGCGCCGGAAGGAATCGCGCGGATTCAGAAGGAACATCCGGACGTGGACATTTATGTGGCTGCCGAAGACGAGAAACTGAACGATCACGGTTACATCATTCCCGGACTCGGGGACGCGGGCGACCGTCTGTTCGGCACCAAGTGATCAGAGGAAGAACCGGGTGGAGATTGACAGCCAGGTAAAAAAAGAGAGCCTGTATGTGTTATGCTGGTGCTGCGGACTGTGTGCCGTGATGCTGGCCGTGTACGCGCTGCTTGGCATGCTCAGCGGAAGCGTGATCGGCGGCGCCCTGGTGGGAACTTTCGCCGCCGCGGCGAATTTCTTCCTGATGGGGCTGACCATCCAGCGGTGCATTTCACTTGAACAGGAACAGATCAAAAAGAAGGTGCGCCGCTCCCAGGGGCTGAGACTGATCTTTCAGCTGGCGGCTGTGGTGCTTTCGGTGAAGGTTCTCGGCTTTGATCTGTTCGCCAGCGTGATCCCGCTTCTTTTCCCCAGGATCGCCGTGATGTTCAGACCTGCGTTCAAAGGCCTGGACGCCCCGGTACCCGTACGGGAAGAGGGCAGCGGGGACAGCAAAGATACGGAAGGAAACGATTCCGACAATGAAGAATAACGGGCAAGTGACCCCCGCATTCCGATACATCGATATACTTCTGATCTGCATGATGATCCTGCCGCTTTTCGGAGCGCTTGCGGTGCAGGCGCTCTTTCAGCCGGCTTCTTCCGCGGATCTGGAGATCACCGGGGCAAAAATCTACTTTACCATTCCCATGCCGCTGCAGGACCTTGAAATCACGGAAAGCCAGGTCAATTCCCTCGCGGTGATGCTTTCCATTTTCTTTTTGTGCCTTTACCTGACGCACGGCCTGAGCACAAAAGCCGTTTTGAAGCGGCAGCTTGCGGTGGAATGGGCGGTTGAGAAAGTGAAGGCGCTGGTTGCCGACAACATGGGGGAGCTGTTCAGGGGCTTTGCGCCATTCGTGGGCGCTATCCTGCTGCTGAGCGCGTTTTCCAGCCTGTCAAGTCTGATCGGTCTGTATCCCCCCACATCGGATCTGAATATCGTACTCGGATGGGCGGTGCTCGTGTTTATCCTGATCACCTGGTACAAACTGAAGGGCGGCGTTTTCCATTACCTGAAGAGCTTTACGGAGCCTGTGGCCCTGTTCACTCCGCTGAACATATTCAGCGAGTTTGCCACCCCGGTTTCGATGTCGTTCCGTCATTTCGGAAACGTGCTGTCCGGTTCGGTCATCAGCGCGCTGATCGCGATGGCGCTGGCCCGGGTTTCCTCGGCCCTGTTTTCCTGGCTGCCGGGCATGCTTTCGCAGGTGCCCTTCCTGCAGGTCGGCCTGCCGGCCGTATTATCCATTTATTTTGATGTGTTCAGCGGATGTCTGCAGGCATTCATCTTTGCCATGCTGACCATGCTTAACATAGCAGGCGCATTCCCGCAGGACGAGTGGGAAAAGCGCCGCGCGCGCAGGGCTGCGAGGCAGCTGAAGCGGGCGGAACAACAATAAAAGGCTGCTTAAGCCGACGGAGGAGAAAACAATGACGGAAATGGTAGCGCTTGCAATCGGAATCATGCTCGGATGCTGTGCCCTGGGCGCGGGGATCGCGATGATCGCCGGTATCGGCCCCGGTATCGGTGAAGGTAACGCGGTATCAAAGGCCTGTGAAGCGATCGGACGCCAGCCGGAAGCGAAAGGCGCCGTGACCAGCACCATGATCATGGGCTGCGCGATCGCGGAAACCACCGGTATTTACGCGCTGGTCATCGCGATCCTGCTGATCCTGATGGTTCCGCAGCAGTTTGTGAACATCCTGATGAACGCGATCGGCTGATGATGGCGGGGAGTTGCGATCCATGCAGTCACTACAGGTTGTAAGCTTAAATATTTGGCATATCGTGCTGTCGCTTGCCAATCTGCTGCTTCTTTTCCTGATCCTGAAGAAGTTCCTGTTCAAGCCGGTCACAAAGGTGCTGGAGGAGCGCAGGAAGGAGATCGACCGCGTATACGCGCAGGCGGATGAAGCGCAGAAAATCGCGGACGGCAACCGGGAGCGGTACGAAGCGATCATGGAATCCGCCGGCCAGGAAGCCGACGCGGTGATCCGGGACGCTTCCGAACGTGCTGAGAGACGCGCAAGCCAGGTGCTCACAGAAGCGCAGGAAAAAGCCGAGATGCTCCTGAAGCGGAACGAGCAGGAGATCCGGCTTGAAAAAGAGAAGGCGCGCGACGGCCTGAAAAAGGAGATCGCCGATATTTCCCTCGCGCTGGCGGAGAAAGTATTGGAGCGGGAGATCGACGAAGACGACGGACACCGCTTTATCGATCTGACGATCGACCGGATTGGAAAGAGCCATGATGAAACAGGCGAATGAATACGCGAACGCTCTGTTTGAGCTTGCACGGGAAGACGGAAGTGCACAGGAATATCTGAAGGGTCTCAGGTTCGCTGCGGACAGCCTCGGGGACAGGAACAGCGAGATCATGGCTTTTCTTTCCTCACCCGGTATTGCACGCAAAGAGCGGATCGACGTGCTGGACAGCGCGTTCCGGGATGCTGTTCCGGCAAATGTGCTCAATTTTCTGAAAGTGCTGTGCGAAAGCGGCAGGATCGCGGAACTGTCCGGATGCGCGGACGCTTTCCAGGCCCTTCTGGACGCGGAAGAAGGGGTAACGGAAGCCGAAGCCGTCAGCGCGGTCAGGCTGAATGATGACGAAATCAGAAAACTGAAGGACGTGCTTGAAAAAAGGACGCATAAGACCGTTCGCCTGGTCAATCGGGTGGATCCGGGCCTGCTGGGCGGGCTGACTGTCACGGTGGAAGGCAAAACGATTGACGGAAGCATCAGGCACAGGATCAAAGCGCTGAAGGATGTGATGGAAAAATGAACCTGAAACCGGATGAAATCGGAAATATTATCAAAGAACGGATCCGGAATTACAACGACAGGCTTGAGATGACGGAAACGGGCTTTGTGATCCTTGTGGGCGACGGCATTGCCCGGGTATACGGCCTGAGGGGCTGTATGGCCAATGAACTGCTGGAGTTTGAGGACGGTTCCTTCGGCGTGGCCCAGAACCTGGAAGAGGATACGGTCTCTGTCGCCATCCTTTCCGACCGGCAGAGCATACGGGAAGGCACCAAGGTAAACAGAACCGGACGCGCGCTTTCCGTACCCGTGGGAGACGGAGTGCTCGGCAGGGTGATCAACGCGCTCGGCGAACCGATCGACGGGAAAGGCCCCACCGGCTGCGAAAACTATCGCCCCATCGAAAGCGAGGCGCCGGGCATCATTCAGCGCAAGAGCGTATCCGTGCCTCTGCAGACGGGAATCAAGGCCATTGACAGCATGATCCCGATCGGACGCGGGCAGCGTGAGCTGATCATCGGCGACCGCCAGACCGGAAAAACGACGATTGCGGTGGATACCATCCTCAATCAGCGCGGCACCGGCGTCAAATGCGTGTACGTATCCATCGGACAGAAGAGCTCTTCCGTGGTGCAATTGGCGCAGGAACTGGAAAAAGCCGGCGCCATGGATTATACGGTGATCGTTGCGGCGACCGCGGCCGAAAGCGCGCCGCTGCAGTATATCGCGCCGTACGCGGGCTGTGCCATGGCGGAGTATTTCCGTGAAAAAGGCGAGGACGTGCTCATCGTCTACGACGACCTGAGCAAGCACGCCGTGGCTTACCGCGCCCTGTCCCTGCTGATCCGCAGGCCTCCGGGCCGGGAAGCGTATCCCGGCGACGTGTTCTATCTCCACTCAAGGCTTCTGGAGCGGGCCGCCTGCGTGGCGCCGGAATTCGGAGGCGGTTCCATTACGGCCCTTCCGATCATCGAAACGCAGGCGGGCGACGTTTCCGCCT
>CADBNX010000200.1 GCA_902796115.1 uncultured Eubacteriales bacterium | reverse complement strand
GGTAATGGCCCAGCTCCACGCGCTGCGCCACGGACAGGATGCCGTGGCCGATCAGGTCGGGGCCGTCGCCCGCGGAGAAGAGCATGTTCAGTTTGTTATCGATGCTGTCCCCGATCTCCACTTCGTCATACACGATTCTGATGCCGGGGTTTTCCGCCTCGAAGCGCCCGATCACCCAATCCCAGTAGGCCCGCTCCGCCGGATCGGATCCGATGCGGGTGAAGGACAGCTCCACGCCGTCGTCCGCCCATGCGGAAAACGCCGCAAGCATCAGGCACAGTGCCATAAGAAGGCCCAGAGTCTTTTTCATGATCATTCCTCCCAGTCAGTCGCAGTCCAGCGCGAAGGCAGCGCCCAGATGCTTTTTCCCTTCCAGCAGCTGCCGGTTGATCCACTCGCTGCCCACAAAGGGATCTCCGTGCGCGTGCAGCTCATCGTTCAGCAGGATGCGCATGGCCGCGATCCTCTCCTGCTGGTCTTTGTGCGCGATCAGGTTGATTTTCTCGCCCGGATCGCTTTGCAGGTCGTACAGTTCGTCCGTGTCTGTCAGGTTCCACACATACTTGAAGCGGTCGTCACGGATCATGCGGGTGGTATACAGCCCGAACTGCTGTCCGTTGGAGGTGGATACGATCCGCTCCCGCGCGGCGGCGTCGTCCCGCTCCGCGAGCGGCAGCAGGCGCCCGTGCTCCACATCCGGATGCGCGAGGCCCAGCCACTCGATGAAGGAGAAGGGCAGATCCAGGCAGTTTGAGACAAAGCGGCCGCACACGCGCGGCCTGACGCCCGGCATGCGCACCAGGAGCGGCACGCGGCAGATGTCGTCGTAGAGCACATAGTGCTTGTCCAGCATCTGATGGCTGCCGCACATGTCGCCGTGGTCGGAGGTGAAGGCGATGATCGTGTTCTCCTTCTGGCCCGTGCGCTCCAGCGCGTCAAGGATGCGGCCGATCGCCTGGTCCAGCTGGCTGATCACCCCGAAATAGCGTGCCGCCATATAGCGGAAGTCCTTTTCCCAGGTCATACCGTCCGTGCCCCAGCTGACGGTCTGCTGCTTATGGCAGTAGGGCTTGTGCACGAACGGATCGCCGTACCCGTCCCAGGGTCCGATTGTTTCCGGGTCATACAGACCCGCGAACGGCGCGCTCGGGCGGCAGGGCAGGTGCGGCTCCTCATAATCCACCCAGATATGCCAGGGCCGGTTCTGCGAAGCGAATTTTCCGATCATCTCCGCGGCCCGGGCCGCCATCCAGTGCGTGCCCGAATCCTCGAGCGCCACCGGGCTTTCGCATCCGAGCCAGCCTCCGGTGAAGCGAATGTCCGGGTATTTTTCCTTCAGCAGCTGCTTATGTCCGCTCCAGCTCACCCATTCCTCATAGCCGAAGGCGTCCGGGTGCAGCGTGGGCGACACATGAAAGCGGCCGAGATACGCGGTATGGTACCCTTTTTCCCGCAATTGCCGCGGCCAGCACCATTCCGGTTGCACGGTGGGACAGGGCACCTGGTCGTAATTCCACTGCGCGCCGAAGCTGTCCGGATGCCGGCCGCAGAGCAGTGCCTGGCGCGCGGGCGCGCACACGGGCAGCGGGGTAAAGGCGCGCGTGTACACCACGCTCTCGGCCGCGAGGCGGTCAAGATTCGGGGTTTGCACCGGCCTTAAGCCCCGGTAGCCCACGCTGTCATGCCGCAGCTGGTCGGCATTGATCAGAAGAAGGTTCTTCATTATTTGTCCCAGGGCTGCTTGATGCGGGAGATATCGCCGTGGATCGGGGGCAGCCTGTCCGGAACCACCAGCGCGCCGCCGTTTTCATAGGATTTGATGGCGGCAAAGGTGTATTCCAGCGTCGCGAGCGCGTCGCGTCCGGACGCCCGGAGGTACTCATGGGGCACGCCGTTGGTCACGTCCTCGAGGAACGCGTTGATGCGCCGCGGGAAGGTGGCTCCGAAGCTTGACACCCCGTAATCGGTGGTGACGGGTTCCGGCGTGGCCTGGTTCATCGTGCCGCGGCTGGTGTCGAATTCCTTGGGATCCCACACGTGAAGCTTCTCCACGCAGTTCTCGATGGCAAAGGTGCTCTTCGCGCCGCAGTGCTCATAGCTCCACCATCCGCCGTAGCCGAACATAGCGTCGCCGCGCTGGCTGATCAGGTATCCCACGCCGCCGTTGGCGAACTTCACATGGATGGAGTTGACGGACAGCATCGCGTCCTCCGCGCTCTGGCGCACGCCGGGCTTATCCAGGAACGCCTGCACGGCCACGATATCCCCGCAGAAATAGCGCATCACGGAGAAGGGATGCGCGCAGAACGCTTTCAGGTGGGAATAGGGCATCTGCCACTGCTGGGGCATCATTTTTTTGTAGGAATCCTGGGTGCCGTTGAAGCCCACCTTGTGGATGCAGTAGATGAGCTCGCCCACCTTGCCCTCCAGCTGACGGCGCTTCGCGTCCTCCGCGGGCTGGGTGAAGTAGTGGTTCAGGTCGCAGCCCAGATACAGCTTGTTCTTCGCCGCGTATTCCACCATCTCGCGCGCTTCGCGCACTTCGGTGCAGATGGGTTTTTCCACCAGCACGGCCTTTTTGTAGCTCAGGGCCAGCATGGCCGGCTCAAAGTGCATGGAACCGTTCTCGTAACCGGACGTGGTCACGGAGACCACGTCGATCTCCGGCATGGCTTTGAGCATTTCCTCTTCGTCATAGAACGCGCGGCAGCCGAATTTCGCGGCGGCCTCATCCGCTTTCTCCTTCACCAGATCGCATACGGCGACCAGTTCGGCGAGCGGGTTTTCGAAGTAACAGGTGGCATGGGTATTGCCGATGCCGCCCATACCGACGACTGCGCATTTGAGTGCCATGTTGTTTTCCTCCTTGAATGTAGTGTGTATATACGCGGCGGACACGGCGTCCGCCCGTTATTCGGAATACGGATCAGTCCCGCTGTTCCCGGTACTGCGACGGGGTCACGCCGATTTCGCGCCTGAACTCGCGCGAAAAGTGGCACAGGCTCTGAAACCCGGTCTCCCGGGCCGCCTCGCTCACCGGCTTTCCCGCCTGCAGCAGCTCCATGGAGCGGGCGAAGCGGTAGCGGCGCAGGTACTCCTGCACGCCGATCCCCGTGACCCGGCG
>CADBNX010000199.1 GCA_902796115.1 uncultured Eubacteriales bacterium | reverse complement strand
CGTACCGGCGGATGGGCGCGCGCCGCTTCCGGGTTTTCGAACCGGACGCGGAACACGGCGCCGAATATGAGGCGCTGTTCCGGCGGGTGCACGCCGTCAGAATCAGGAATGGTTCAAACGGGCATGGCGGAGCATGATACGGGTAACAGAGCACGGAATGGGGATAAAGCAACGTACGGAAGCAGGCAGAAAGCAATCTGTTCAGACCGGCAGCAAAAGAGTCTGTAATTTACTGCCGGAGACTTGCGGGGGGGTACGGAGTACCGGCCCGCATATAACGAAGAGGAGGAACCGGAAATGAAGACCGGACGGAGAATCTGGTATGTGTTTCTTACCCTGGCGGCACTGACCCTGTACATGGGCAGGGTGATCCTGACGCGGGACCGCGCGGACGCGTCGCTTGTGCCGATGTTTGAAGGACAGATGATCCCGTGCGCGCTGTATTTTCTGGCGGTGCTGTTTCTTTTGCCGTCCCTTTTGTGGCATACGGAAAAGCCAAGGTGGTTCGCGGCCCTGCTGCTCCTTGTTCCGCTGGCCGCGGACGCGTGGTATCTGCTTCCTGCCGGGATGCTGAAAAGCGTTCCTTTCACGGACCGCATGCCGGTGGCGCAGATGAATCTGCTGCTCAAGTGCCTGCTGTTGTTTGTGACATTTTTTGCCGGGCTGCGCGCAAAGAAATTCCGCACAGTGAAGGAAAGGAGGGGCGCGTAATGGAAAACTGGCTGATTCAATTGGCGGAATTTGTCCGGGGAACGCTCAAAGGCGTGTTTCCCGCGCTGGAAAACGCGCTCCGCGGGCTCCTGACTTTTCTGTATCCCGCATACGCGGATAGCTTTGACATCCCGGGCCTTGCCACCGAGCTGACGGTGCTGCTGCTTGCGGCGGCGTTTGCGGTGCTTGTCAAACTGATTTGCCTGCTGTTCGCGCGAAAGAGCAGGACGCCTTTTGTGCTCGGTGTTCTGGCGGTATTCCTGCTGTTCCTGATCCCGTCAGTGACCGTGACGAAAACCATGATCCGCAGCGAAAAGGATTACCGGGCCGCGGAAAACCTGCTGAACCGGGGCAGATACGCGGAGGCGATCGGTACGTTCAGGGAGCTCGGCGAATACCGGGGTGCCGGGGAACGCGCGGCGCAGATCGAAGAGGATCGGTACGCAGAGGCGGAGGAACTGCTCGCGGCAGACAATCTTGAGGACGCGCGGGGGATCTTCGCGCAGCTCGGCGGCTACCGGGACGCGGAGGCGAGCGTGGCCGCGATCGACCGGGAACTGCAGAACCGGGCGGACTGGGATGAGGCCGAGCGGCTGCTTCAGGCCGGGCAGTATCCGGAAGCGGTCGCGGCCTTCAGAAACCTTGGAGATTACCGGAACGCGGAGGGACGCGCGGCGCAGATCGAAGAGGAACGGTACGCCGAGGCGAAGAAACTGCTTGACGCTGACAGCCTTGCGGATGCGAGAGACATCTTTGCCCAGCTCGGCGGATATCGGGACGCGGAAGCAAAAGTGACCGCGATCGGGCAGGAACTGCAGAACCGGGCGGACTGGGAGAAGGCGGAGAAACTCTTCGAAGCGGACAGGCTGGAGGAAGCGCTTGCGCTGTACACCGCGCTGGGAAGCTGGGGCGAAGCGGAAAAGCGGGCGCGGGAAGCGTCCGACCGGCTGTGGGCGAAAGCGCAGCTGGCCGCGGCCGGGAAGGAGCTTGACGCGGGGCATTTTGCGGAAGCGCTCGCCATCCTGGAGCCCGTGGGGGACGATTTTCCGGGCGTAAAGGAGAAAAAGGCAGAGGCACAGGTGCTCCTCTCCCAACAGGTGAGAAGCTGGGATGAGGTATACGCGCGGGCGTGCGCCGCGTCGCAGAACCGGGAGCCGGAGATCAGGATGAGCTATCCGGACGAATTTGACCTGCGCGCGGATACCGATACCATGAACGTGATGGTGTGCGCCGCCGGCATCAGTCAGTACCGGTACCGCTTCGAAGGGCATACGGCTGTCCTTCACACCATCACCTATTATCCGGATTTTTCGGTATGCGCAGCCGAAGCGGATATCATCGGCGCCATCAACGAACGCGCCGGAGGCGATTCGGATTTCCGGATCTATATCAGCCCGGCGCTTGCGGGGAGCCTGTTTGAAAACGCGAGACAGGGCCTTGAAACTGTGCTTTCAAAAACCAGACTCATTCGGCCCTCCCAGTATTCCTACAATGAAAAATTCGGATATGTGCAGTACGCTTCGCCGGAATACCGCACGTATGACTCGCCGGGAGGACGGGCGGACACACTGCAGAATTTTGCGGTGCAGCTGGCTGCACACACGGACCGGCTGGAGGAGCTGTTTGAAATCCAGGTCCCGGAGGCGCTGCTGGAGGAATTGTACGGAAGCAATATTCTCTCCGCGGGCGACGGCACGCTGCTGTCGGATCTGTGCGACAACTGCGGCATCATGCGGTACCGCTACGGCCGGACAGGCTCTTTTCTGCGGCTGAGTGAGGTGCAGTATTACGCGGGCAAGCGCATCGTTCACGCGTTGGAACAGGGAAACACGGAAATGCTGACCGCGCGGGAAAAAGAGACGCTGAGCGCGGCGCAGCGCCTTATTTCCGGCGTCACGGGCAGCGAGCCGGAACGCGAAAAGGCCGTGCATGACGCCCTGGCGGACCGGATCTGCTATTTCACAGACGATGATGACCCATATGACGAGAACGACTGCGCCGTAGGCGCTCTGTTGAACGGGCTTGCGGACTGTGACGGATACGCGGATGCGTTCTATCTGTGCGGCAGTCTGGCGGGGCTGGAAGTGGCCTACCAGCACGGTGAAGCCGCGTCAAACGGGAAGGATCCCATGCAAACGCTTCTGAAAAAAGAGGAAACCCATATGTGGAACCTGGTCCGCATCAACGGAAGCTGGGTGATGACGGATGTGACCTGGGACGACGAGGATGAGGACCGCGATACGACGTACGTGTATTACAATCTGGGATGCGATCAGGCGGCCGTCAGCCACCGCTGGGACGAACGGGCGGTGATCACCAAAGCCGTGCCCGAAGCCGGAAACGAACTGCGCGGCCCGGAGCTTGCCCAGAAGGAGGTCAATTCCTGGGAGGAACTCTACGCATGGCTGCGGCGCTGCGCCGACGAGGAACGGGACAGGATCCACCTGAGATTTCCGACGCAGATGAAGGTAAAAGAAAACTCGGAAAAGCTGAGCGCGCTTGTCTATTCGGTCGGTACGGACAGTTTCAGGTGGGTCCTGAGCGACCGGGCGGCGGAACTGTATCAGATCCGCTATTATGAGAACCGGGCCGTGTGCGATACAAGGGAAGAAGTCCTCGCTTTCCTGCGGCAGTGCGCGCAGCGCAGGGCATCTTCCGTGCGGATCTACTGCGCGGGGGAAGCACTGTATCGCGAACTGTACGAAAACCAGTCCCGGGGTTTCTTTGACCTGCTCAAACAGGCCGGATGCAAAAACCGCACCATCAGCTACAACGAAACGTACAGGATGCTGATGGTGAAAGAGGCGGAGTGGTAAGCGAGGATCCGGACCGGTCGGGAACACAGCGGGCATGCCGGACTCGTTCCGGTTTGCGAGAAAACAACACCTTATTTCAGAAACTCTTTACTTTTTGAAATAAAGAGCCTATAATAGAATCGTTATTTCAAATCGGTAAGGAGGCGTTCAGATGAACCGTGCGGGAGAGCACGTCATCAACATGACCGGAGAGACAGCATATCGGTCCTTCCGTCCCGCCGTGCTGCCGCCCGTTCCGCCGTTGGAGCTGAACGCTGACACGGTGGAGCTTCTGATTAAAGCAAATCGCGCGTTGGCTGCGTTGGATACTGCCGCCGGCGACATTCCCAGCACGGATCTGTTTGTGTCCATGTATGTGCGCAAAGAAGCACTGATGACCTCTCAGATCGAGGGAACCCAGTGTACTTTGGAGGATATTTTCGATCCGGACGCGGATGTGAATGCCAATCTGGATGTGGGCGATGTGGTGAATTACGTGAATGCTGCCCTGTATGCGATCCGGCGCATGCAAACGCTGCCACTGTGCAATCGTCTGCTTCGGGAAACCCATGAAAGGCTGATGTTGGGTGTTCGGGGACAGGAGAAAAACCCCGGCGAGTTCCGCCAATCACAGAACTGGATCGGTGCGGCAGGCTGTGGGCTTAAGGATGCCCGTTACGTTCCACCCAACGTGGAGGATATGACGGCGGGAATGTCGGCATTGGAAAAGTACATAAACGAGGATCAGCGCTATGACCCGCTGGTGCGGACTGCGCTGATCCATTATCAATTCGAGACCATTCATCCCTTCCTGGACGGTAATGGGCGCATTGGACGGCTGTTGATTCTGCTGTACCTGATGGAACAGAAACTGCTGGCTAAGCCGGTGCTGTATGTATCCTTATTTCTGAAAAAGAATCAGATTGAGTATTATGACCGGATTTCCGAAGTGCGCCGCACCGGAAACTTCGAGCAATGGGTGCATTTCTTTCTTGAAGCTGTTTATGCTTCTGCTGCAGACGCGTTGGAAACCGTTCGTGAGCTATCTGAACTGCATGATCGCAGCATCGCGATTCTCCCGAGGTCAAAACGAACTGTTGATCATGTGCGCCGCCTGTTTGACTACCTGGAGCAGCATCCCATCATCGACATGAAAAGGACCGCCATGGCATTGAATGTCAGTTACAATACCGCTTCAGCTGCCGTCCGCAAACTGACTGACCTTGGGATTCTGCATGAAACCACCAATTCCAAAAGGAATCGTGTGTTTGCCTATTGGGCGTACCTGGGAATCCTGCGGAAGGATACCTGAACCGAAGCGGGCTTATTCGCCCGTCAGGCGGAGGTGCCGTACCTCGCCGAAGGGGGAGACGCCCTGCGCGCGCATGCGCAGGCGGTATTCGCCGGGCCGCGTCAGCTGCACCCACTCGGTCACGGCGTCGGAGAGAGAAGGCGTGTCCTCTTCGATGCGCGCGCAGACGTTTTCGGGCCCCGTGATTTCAAGTGACACCGCGCCCTCCTTCGCCTCACGCAGCCAGGCGGCTTCCTGCGTGTTCCCCAGACAGCCGCGCACCCACACAGGCGCGCCTGCCGCGGCGCCGTCATCCACCGTGCGGCAGACGCCGTCCGGGCCGCGTACCTCCAGCCGGTTCCATTCGGCGTTCAGATAGCGCGGCGGATTGTGGCCTGTCAGCGGCACATTGCCCACGGCGACGCGCGGAGCAGTGGCCGAATCGCTGCCCGTGCCGGGCGTGCGGAACGCGACGGTTTCGCCTTTCTCCACGGCTTCCTTCACGGCCCGCGGCGCGATTCCGCGCACCTCTCCCAGCAGCCGGTTTCCGTTGCCGTCGATGGGCGCGGACTGATCCTCCGGTTTTGTCTCGCCGCACAGCAGCGTACCCCAGCCCGTGGCGCGCTGATCGGTGTCCAGTTCAAGGATCCGATCCGGTTTTTTCGCGGCACGGGGTGCTTTGAACCATTTGCCCAGTTCCACATAGCTCTGCGCGCCGGGATGAAGCAGGCCGTCCGGACCGCAGAACCCGAAATCGCTCATTTCGACCCGCCGGAAGCCGCCGGGGAACCACCACGGCGCGCTGCCCTTCACGTCCGCCAGTTCGAAAACACGGTACATCATCCGCAGGTATTCGGTCTGCTCCTCTTCCTTCCGCGGATACGGGCGCAGGTTCACGTTGTCCCATACGAGCCTGCGCCAGCGCACGTCAGTCAGACTCATGCCGTATTCCGACCACACCACAGGCTTTCCGCCGGAGGACATTTTCATGATCAGAGCCGTGGCCGCGGCGGTGTACATGCCGTTTTCGTCGTTGGAAACGCTGTATCCTTCGGGACTGGCAAAGTCGATATGTTTGTTGGTGGCGGTGATGGCGGCGGAGTGGAACCCCCGCACAGAACCCATGCGGTAGGCGATCAGGTGGCGGGGATCGAAGGAGCGGATATCGGTTACGGTTTTGTTCCACGCGCGGCTCGCGAAATCGTCGATGAACCGCCGGAACGCGCATACCTTGACGCGCCAGGGACCGTCCTCTTCCATTTCCTTCCGGGGCGGGGGGTCGATCTCCCCGTCGTCCGCGACATCCGCCGGGACACCCCAGTCCTTCTCGGCGTTTTCGAGGCTTCCGTACTGCTCCTCGATCCAGGCTCTCCACTCCCGGTGCCAGGTGCGGGTGAAATCCGGGCTGAAGAATTTCATGCCCACTTCCCATGCCAGGTCATGGCTGAACATGACCGGGTTCCCGATGAGATCCGCCTCCTTCATGAACAGGCGGTAGGCTTCCGGCTGGTAGTGCAGGGGGGAGGACAGGTTGCAGTAGCTCAGCGACAGCTTCATGCCGTGCTTCTCGCATCGGAGCGTGAAATCCCGGATGGAATCGACGCCGCGCCCCAGAACGTTTCCGTCAAGTCTTGTGAACAGACAGTTGAGCCCCATATCCTCCAGCATGCACAGATCCCGTTCCACCTCCCGGGGATCGTAATTGGACTTGTCAAGCCATCCCATCCAGTAATCATCCATCTCGAAACCGGGATAGTACAGCGGCCAGTAGTTGATGCCGAATGCGTACCAGGGCTTTCCGTGCAGATAGAAATCCCCGCCCCTGACGGTCACAAAATCGTCATCCGACGGTTCGGCGCGCTTTTCGGGCGCTTCCACCTGATGGGTGATGATATCGGTCTCTTCCCCGTCCGCGATCAGGCGGGTTTCAACATCGTAGGTTCCCGGCGCGTCAAGCCGTGTCTCAAGGGATACGGACGTCAGGTTGTTGGGCATGGCCAGAACGTTTTCCGTCCTGTCAAGCACGGTGACGCCGTTTCGTCGGAGGGTAAAGCGGACTTTCACATCCCGGAACAGCGGATTCTGGTTCATGACCCGCGCGCCCAGCGTGACCGTTTCACCGGGGGAGGCGACAAACCGGCCGCATCCGCCGTCAAAGAGGTACAGTCCTCTGTTCAGCGCTTTCAGGAGATCGCGGAGCAGTTCTTTCATGCCGGGGATCGCCATGAGATCCTGCCGCTCAAAGCCGATGCTTGCGGTCAATCCGCCCCGCGAGGTGGGCATGACGTAGCCGAACATGTTTCCGTCCACGCCGAGCCGCTTCATGCGTACATCGGACAGCATGAGGTATACCGCCGCGCCGCGCAGGCCGTTTGCCCTTCCGCCCTCGCCCCACGCGTTCACAAGCGGGATGAACCGGTTGCGGTACTCCTTGCCGAACCCCAGGCCGTGGGGTCTGACGCCGCCGCACAGGACGGCTTCTCCCGCGCCGGGAGTGACGCGCGCAGCGGTCAGGATCTGATCCGGGTCCGCCTCAAACCGCGCCGCGTCCGCCACGCGGTACACCTTATAGGACGGCGTGACGCCCTCCATGACAATGGGATGCATTCTGCCGGATACAGCCGCGTCCAGAGTCTGGTCGTCCAGCGGGGTTCGGACGAATTGCCCGTCCTTTTCCTCGATGAGATGCGCGAACAGCGGCCCGCCCAGGATGACGACGCGGCCGCCCTGACGCCAGTAGTTTTCAAGCGGCTTCGCGCAGACGGCGGGCACGGACGACGCGTGCGGAAGGACCAGCATGCCGCCGATGGCGGTGATGTCCTTTTTGAGAAACTCGGCTGCGCTGATTTCGTATGCGTCATATCCCATCTCCATCATGGCGCAGATGATTTCCCGCGCCGCGTCCGGATCAAAGCCGGGACGGGAGTCCATCAGCACGGCAACGGTTTTTTCCGGGCTTACGATGCGCCGGGCCGCGGCCATGCGGCGGGCGTAATCGGCAGAATTCGCCTGCATGTCATTCACTCCTTTTATTCAAGCGCGCGCTCGATGGATTCGCGCACGCAGCGCGCGAGCACCCGCGCGCCTTCGTCGGTCTCATGGATCAGGTCGTCCCGGCGGATGTATTCCGGGTGCGCCGCCATCACGGCGTACAGATCGTCGATCGGGATGTTTTCCCGGGCCATCACATCCAATTTGATCATGGAAGTGAATGACCCCGTCCCGGCCGTGCGGACACTGACGGAGTGCGTGCGGTACGGACAGCGGGGCTATGTAATCCACGTAAGACGCTCACGAAGCTCCGCACTGAAACCCTCCAGGTCCTCCGGGCTGATCACCTGATCCTGAAGAAGCTGCACCAGATGCAACATCATATGGGAACGGGAGAGATCGCACAGCAGAACGCCGGGACTGCGTTTGTCCTTTCCGATCCGCTCTTCCGGTGCCCGGTATTTATCGGGAGCCGGGGCATCGCTGTCCGGCAGCGTTTTGTATTCCGTGATCAGCTTTTCCATGAAGCGCGTCTGCCGGACGGGAAGCCGGCTGCGAAACAGTTTCCGGTCGTTTTCGTTGACTTGTTCCGTTCTCCCGCCCCCTTTCTGATTCATAATGATATCATGATTCAGCAATGTTGAAAAGGCTTCGGTGTGAAAAGACCTGCAATCGGAATGCTTGGAACGTTTCCGTACGCGAAGCCTTGAGGAATCGCTTTTCGGCTGTCCGGTATTTGCCTTTCTCGGAAAGGGGCCCGGGGGAAGGCGCTCTTTGGGCTCCGAAGAGCGCCTTCCCCCGAGGTATGCGGCTGTTTATGCTGTTTCCCTTTGCGCTGCGGCGGGTACATATGGTATAATCATCGCGGATGACCGATCCGATG
>CADBNX010000198.1 GCA_902796115.1 uncultured Eubacteriales bacterium | reverse complement strand
TTCCTGATCATCACCTACGTATGGCAGGCGGCCGGCATGGGCACCATCGTGTACCTGGCCGCCATCGTGGGCATCGATCAGGAAATGTACGAGGCCGCCATGATCGACGGCGCGGGCAAATGGAAGCAGATGTGGCATATCACGCTTTCCTCCCTGCGGCCCACCATCATCGTGCTGCTGATCTTCCGCGTGGGCGGCGTGATGAACGCGGGCTTTGACCAGGTGTTCGCGCTGTCCAACGCGCTGGTGGTATCCAAGATCGATATCATCGATACCTACGTGTACCGCATCGGTATGGAGGAAGCCAAATTCTCCCAGGCGACCGCCGCGGGTCTGTTCAAATCGGTGATCGGCCTGGCGCTGGTGCTGACCACCAACTACATTGCCAAAAAGGTGGATCCCGACAGCGGGATCATGTGAGAGGGGAGGGAAGATCATGACGACCAAAGAAATGCACCCCACCCACATCAGACGTCCCCGCGGCGAAGCGGCCGGCCAGGTGATCATCGTGATTCTCCTGGGGCTGATCGCGTTCAGCACGCTCTATCCCTTCTGGCATGTGCTGATGTATTCCATTTCCAATTCGAAGGCGGCCATGAGCGGCGGCTTCTTCTTCCTGCCCCGCAAGCCTACCTTCCTGTCCTATCAGGTGGTGTTCAAGACCAGCCAGATCTGGGTGGCGTACCGCAACACCGTCGCGAAAACGGTGGTGGGCACCACGATCAGCATCACCCTGACCGCGCTGACGGCCTATCCCCTGAGCGTGCGCCGGTTCCGGGGGCGGAACTTCTTTTCCCTGCTGATCTTCTTCACCATGCTCTTTTCCGGCGGCATGATCCCCACCTACCTGATCGTGAGGGACGTGGGCCTGCTCAACACCTTCTGGGCCATGGTCATCCCCGGGGCGATGAGCGCGTACAACATGTTCATCCTGCGCAATTACATGCAGAACCTGCCCTCATCCCTGGAGGAAAGCGCGCATATCGACGGGGCAAACGCCTTCACCACGCTGATCCGCATCATCCTGCCCCTGTCCACTCCCTCCCTGGCCGCCATTGCCATGTTCTACGGCGTGGGCAACTGGAACGGCTATATGGACTGCCTGCTCTATACGAACACGCAGAAGCTGCAGGTGCTGCAGCTGTACCTGCGCGTCATCATGGAGCAGACCGCGATGAACTCCCTCTCGTCGGCCGACGCGGCCGCCGTGAACGCAGCCTCCGCCGAGCTGACGGACGAAACCGTGAAGATGACCACCGTGGCCGTATCGGTCATCCCCATTCTTGTGGTTTATCCCTTTCTGCAGCGCTTCTACACCAAGGGCATTACGGTGGGCGCTGTAAAAGGATAAGAGATAAACAAATTTTAAAGGAGGAATTGCACATGAAGAAATTCCTGGCTCTCGTGCTGATGGCTGCCATGCTGATCAGCATCGTCCCCGCCCTGGCGGACGACGAACCCATCGTGATCACCGCCCTGATGGGCGGCGACAACAACCCCTCTCCGGAGAACCTGGTCCTGGATGAGATCCAGCGGCGCACCGGCGTGAAGCTGGTGGTGGACTATGTTTCCGGCGGCGGACTGGGCGAACGCCTGAACACCCTGATCGCCGGCGACAATCTGCCCGACATTTTCAATGTGAGCGGACAGACCGCCATTGACCTGCGCGACGCTGGCAAGCTCGCCGAGATTTCCGCGTACCTTGAGGAATACGGCCAGGACATCCTCGCGGAAGTGGGTGAGGACCTGAAGAAGATGCCCATCAACGCGGGCGTGGACGGCATCTACGGCATCCGCAGCAACGTGGCCGGCAAGATCGACAACATGGTCGTGCGCAAGGACTGGCTGGCGAAGATCGGCAAGGAAGTGCCCACCACGCTGGACGAGCTCTACGAAGTGCTGAAGGCCTTCACCTTTGATGATCCGGACGGCAACGGCGAGAACGACACCTACGGCATGGTCTGCAGCCTGGACAACACCCAGAACTGGGAGCATGTGTTCGCGGCGTACGGCATCGCCTACAACCAGAGTTATCTGATGGAAGACGGCACCGTGACCACCTACATGAAGGCCCCGAACTATCTGGACGCCGTGAAGTACTTCCGCCGCCTGTATCAGGAAGGCATCATGGATCCTGACTTCGCCACCCTGACCAACATGCAGACCTTCGAAAAGCTCTGGCAGGGCAAAGTGGGCCTGTACGCATGGGAAGCCGTAGGACCGACCAACAACTGGTATCCCGGCCGCTACACCTTTGAAGTGCCCGAGAAACCCGAAGACCTGTTCGAAGCGATCCACCTGACGGGCTGCACCGGCGGCGTCAAGAAGTATTCCGGCTACACCTCCGCTTTTGTGGTCAGCGCGAAGTGCGAGCATCCCGAAGCCGCGGTCAAGCTCTATAACGACATCTGGTGCACCGACGAAGGCGCTGACCTGGTGTATCTGGGCGTGGAAGGCGTCATGTTTGAGTGGACCGACAAGGAAAACGGCAAGTACCAGCGCCTGGGCGACTATGTGGATGACGCGACCCACCGCGCGGCCGGCGCGTACTGCTACTGGGTAGGCACCCTGAAGCGGAACAACGCGGAAATGCGCACGCTGAACGCCTGCACGCAGAAGATGCAGGCCGATGAGCGCGAGATCGCGACCGATTATCCGTTCATCATCCAGATCCTGGAAGCGGGCAGCGAATATGGCACCACGCTGAACCAGATCACCAAGGAAGCTTTCGCGAACCTGATCGTGTGCGAGGACGCCGAACTGGAAGGCCTGTACGCCGAATACGTGCAGCGCTGGGAGGAAGAGGGCGGCCTCGAATGGGAAGAGGAAGCGACCAAAGCCTATCACGAGGAGAATCCCGCGTAAGTACCCCGCAAACAGAGAGGCGGCCGAAAGGCCGCCTCTTTTGCAGAACGGGACCGGGCTTTGAGAAAGGATCATCTTTATGAAGAAAGTATATCTGATCGGCGATTCCATCCGCGGCGGTTATGACAGCATCGTGCGGGACATCCTGCAGGACGAGGCGCAGGTGCTGTGGCCGAATGACTCTTCACGCTACGCGCCCTATACCCTGCGCGCTTTGAGGGAATGGGCGGGCGACAGCAATCTTTACCCGGAAAAGATCGATCTGATCCACTGGAACTGCGGGCTGTGGGATACGCACCGCAGCGGGCTGGATGATATGCGGGAGATTCAGACCGCCCCCGAAGAGTACCGCCGGGTGCTGAAGGCGATCGTATGCCGGATGCGGAAACTGTTTCCGAACGCCGCGATCGCATTTGCCAATACGACGTACGTGATCGAGGAATATTACGGGACGGATTTTTCCCGCAGGAACAGCGATATTGACCTTTATAACCGGATCGCCGCGGAAGTGATGGGGGAGGAAGGCGTCGAAATCGACGATCTGTATACCGTGTCGAGGGATATGCCGAAGGAATACCACTCGGAGGACGGCACGCACTTTACACCCGAAGGCTACCGGGTGCTCGCGGAAGCGGTTTCGGATTTCCTGCGGAAGCAGCTGGGGAGGAAATGATGGAGTCAGAAACAGGTAAGGCATATGCGGCAATGGAGATGAATTTGTACGGTGGCTGAATTAATCGGTTGGGCACGGTATTCCTATCTGCAACCCAACCATTTTCCGCATATGGTGAAACGGTGATCATTGCTGAAGATAATTCCTGAAGAAATCAGCTACAGTAATGATCTTTACGTTCTGAAATGTATCGATATCAAGGAGATCCTTATCACCGCTGACAATGTATATGCTTTTTGAATCCACCGCGCATTCGATGAATTTGTCATCGTCAGGATCCCGACAAATATGAATCTCTGAAGTGGATTCAATTATCTTACATGCTGCTGCGATTTGAGTAAATGGCACAAAAACCTTTTTTTGTGGGTATCTGTCAGTCAGTTCAGCTATGGTTTCCTGATATTCCTGAAGGATATCCTGTGTGATGTAAGCACTCAGAGCATGCTGCATCAGTAATTCAACGAGTTGTGCCGGTTTCCCGCCGAAGAAGATGGCTGAAGCGATTACATTGGTATCAATGACAATTCTCATGTAGCAGCCTTTCTTCTTTGACGTACAGCAGCAACGGCATCAGTTATATCATCCTCGGTCAAACCAACTTCACGTGCCCACTCGGCAGCTTTATTCATCATGGTTCTGAATTCGGATAAATCAGGCTTTTTGATTGGCTTCAACAGTATGTTTTCACCATCACTGAGCACCATTAGCTTGGCACCGGGAACCAATGCCAGGGAATCCCGGACATTCTTAGGAAGAACAACTTGCCCCTTGGAAGAGATGGCTGTAACTTCAGTTAAAAACTGAGACATTTGGGTACTCCTTTCAGTAAGAATTTCTTACAAAATTATACCATGTACTCTTCTTTTTTGCAACAGATTTCTTCACTTGAGTTTCCGGCTTGAGTTTCCGCATGGGCGGAAACTCAGGCAATCAATTCCCGTAGCATTTATCTGAACGGCATGGTATAATCATGACGAAATTTCCAAAACTCCGAATAAATTTACGTTATGGAAATTTTGCAGGCAAAAGGAGCTGAAACGATGATCGGACGAACGGAAGAAAGAAAGCTGCTGCAGTCTTTGCTTCAGGCAGAAGAACCTCAGTTTGCTGCCGTATACGGCAGAAGACGTATCGGAAAGACCTGTCTGGTCAGGGAAAGCTTTGAGCACCGTTTTACGTTTCAGCATACAGGTATCAGCAATCTGTCCTTCCAAAGCGAATCGAGAAAACGGGCACAGCTGGATAAATTCGCCGAGTCGCTGACTGAGGCGGGGTATACGTGTCCGGAACGGCTGAGTTCCTGGAACGCGGCTTTTATTCGGGAAGAAAACCGCAAAATCTCCGATTTCCGCCGGATGACCGGAACGAAATATGCCATTCATTCCACACTGGTCACGACCTGCGGCGCCGCGGACAATGCATATGCGGGTGAACTGCAGGCGGTGATCACGGCGGAGGATCTGTTCGGATGAAGATTGCATATTCAGGAAACGACATGACTGAAACAAGGATCACGCATCCGTTCGGACCGCTGTATGACGGGAACAGCCGTGTGCTGATCCTGGGTTCTTTTCCGTCGGTCGCCTCCCGGGAGGAGGGGTTCTTCTACGGGCACCCGCAGAACCGTTTCTGGAAGGTGATTGCGCGGCTTACCGGGGAAGAGGTGCCGCGGAGCATCCCGGAAAAGCGGCAGCTGATCCTGAAGCACAATCTGGCGCTGTGGGATGTGATCGCGTGCTGCAGTGTGACGGGTTCCTCCGACGCGAGTATCCGGGACGTGCGGGCGAACGACCTGCGCGTGATCCTGGATCACTGCGCCATCGAACGCGTTTTCTGCAACGGCAGGACCGCCTGGCTGCTGTATGAAAAGCATATCCTGCCCGTGACGGGCCGGGAAGCGGTCTGCCTTCCTTCCACCAGCCCCGCGAACGCGAAATGGACGCTTGAAAAACTGACGGAGGCATGGGGCGCGGTGTGCGCGGAGTGATGCTGCGCTTCGCGGATGTGATATATGCCTTCGGCATATGATCAGAACGAGAGAAACCGGGCGCACTGAAGTGCGCAATGAGATACGCTTCGCGTATGATATCCCCTTCGGGGATGATATACGGCAAAGCTGTATGATATACGCCTGACGGCGCATGATCAGAACGAAGGAAATCATGTCTGATCATGAAGAAAACTGCGGGAAAGAGAGGAACGCAGCAAGATACGGAGAGATCCTTCACGACGGCTGCGGCTCCGCTTCGCAGCCTGTTCAGGATGACATCGTTAAGTTTCGGAACGAAAAAAGCTTGTTGAAGAAACAAAGATCAATCAAACAAAATTCATATTATTCATTTTTCAGTATTCAGCCTTCAGTATTCTCCTCTTAAGGGAACGGGCAATATCACGCTGTTTATGAAACAAGCGGTGAATGAGCTCCGGTTCTGGCGCCGCAGCCGGTCCCGGTGCTGAGCCTGCGGGCAGCAGAGCGCCCGCAGAAGCGAAGGATCTCTCTTCTGCGGGCGGCGTTCCTTTTTCAGGAAGAATCCGGTATGGCATGTGTCCGATCATGGGAGAAATGCAGGAAAGAGCGGAACGCGGGAAGCCGCTGAGAGATCCTTCGGCATCCGTATGGCCTCAGGATGACTTCGTTCAATTCCGGGATGGAAGAAAGCCTGTTGACGCAGCAGAGTTCAACCAAACCTGAACTATTGCCTGTTGCCTCTTCCCTTTTCCCTCTTCCCTCGATCCGAGCGCAGCGAACCTACCGCTTTCCCGGCAGGATCTCGAACCAGTAGCCGTCCGGATCTTCGATGAAGTAGATGCCCATTTTGGGATTTTCGAAGCAGATGCAGCCCATTTTTGCATGCAGCGCGTGCGCGGCTTCGAAATCGTCCACGCGGAAGGCGATATGGCTTTCGTTTTCGCCGAGCTCGTAGGGCTGGGGATGATCCTTCAGCCAGGTCAGCTCCAGCTGATAGTCCGTTACGCCGTCACCGAGAAAGATCAGCTTGAAGCTGCCGTCCGACGCGTCCTTCACGCGGACGGGTTCCAGCCCCAGGGCTTCCTTATAGAATTTCAGGCTGCGCTCCGGATCGGTGATATTGATGTTGGTGTGATAAAACGTGAACTGCATAAGGCTTTGTCCTTTCCGCGGCGGATTTTCGCCGCCTTTTTTCTTTTTCCCGCGCTTTCCGGTCTACCGGTACAGGCGCAGGGATTCCGTTTCCCGCGCGAATTCCAGCTGCTGCGCGCGCCAGGCTTCGTCAAGCGCGGCAAGGCTGACTTTGCCCGCGAGATACCCGCCGACGCTTTCATCGCCGCTGAGGGAAGAGAGACGGGACACGTCCGCGTAGGAACGGAATTCCATTTTATCCGGATACAGGTCCAGGAAGGTCTTGAGTACCGTCAGGGCGGGCAGCATGAAATCCAGATCATCCGACAGCGGGATGAACTCCACGCCGAAACAGGCCTGCCCGGCCCATTTGGACCAGAAGGGCGTGAAGGCCCTCTCCCGGAAGGCGACGCGCGGCTCGGACAGGCGGGCGCGGAGCTCCTTTACCAGCCGGTCCATATCCACGAACGGCGCGCCGAAGATCTGGAAGGGCTCCGCGGTGCCGCGGCCTTCGCTGATGTTGGTGGCTTCGAAGAAGCATCCGCCCACATAGCACAGCGCCGTATGGAAGGTGTGGATGGAGGGAGAAGGCAGGTTCCACAGCTGCCCTGTTTCGGGCCACTTCATGTTGCGGCGGTAGCCCGCCATGGGGACAACGGAAAGGCTCAGCCCGGGGCACAGGCGCGCCCGGAAGTAGCGCGCGATCTCCCCACAGGTGAGCCCGTAGCGGGTGAGCAGGGCATGCGCGCCCACAAAGGAATCAAAGCGCGGATCGATGCGGCAGCCGCTCAGCGTATCCCCGAGCGGGTCCGGGCGGTCCAGCACCGCGAGGGGCAGGCCCGCTTCCGCGGCCGCTGCCATGCATTCCGCCAGGGTGTAGATGTAGGTGTAATAGCGCAGGCCGACATCCTGGATGTCGTATACCAGAAGATCGGTATCCGCGAGGTCCGCTTTCGCCGGCCTGCGCTTTTCCCCGTAGAGGGAAATCATGGGGATCTTCCATTTGGGGTGCAGCGCGTCGCCCACCTTCGCGCCGTCCATCGCGCCCCACATGCCATGCTCCGGCGTGAACAGCTTTGTGACGCGGAAGCCTGATTCCAGAAATACCGACAGGCTGTCCCGCAGCGCGGAGGATATGCCGGAGTAATTGGTGATCAGCGCGATACGCTTTCCAGAAAAGAGCTTCGCGTATTCCGTAATGCGGTCGATGCCGAGCTGAACCATGGTGTCCTCCTGTCAGCGCGCCAGCCGGACGGTTTTGATTTCAAACGCACGGAAGGCAAGCGGGATGCCGCCTTCTTCGCAGGGAAGATTTTCCGTTTTGTTTTCCTGCATGTCGCACGCCCATGCGGCTTTGACCGGGAAAAGGGTGCGCAGGCGGGTCTGGGATGCGGTGTGCTTGCTTTCGTAGAGGCGCACGATCAGGTCGCCGCTGCCGTCCTCCGCCTGCTTCAGGGTATCGATGATGATATCCGCGCAGTCGGGCGCGATCAGGGACGCTTCCTGCGCGCTTCCTTCGGCGCACAGCGGCTGCACGTTCAGCTCAAAGCCCTGACGCACCACATCGCACTGCGCGAAGGGGCCGTCCCAGAAGGTGTAGGCGTAGGTGAAATCGTGCTCTCCGCGGTCGGCGTTTCCGTCCGGGCAGGTCGGCGCGCGCAGCAGGGTCAGGGCGATTTCGTCGCCCAGCATGCTCACGCCGTACTTGCAGTCGTTGAGCACCGCGGCACCCCGGTTTTCCTCGCAGAGCGCCGTATAGCGGTGGTTGCATACCTCGAAGCGGTCCGCGTCATAGGGACGGCTGCGGTGGGTGGGACGGCGCACGAAGCCGAACTGGATTTCGTTGATGCCTTCATCCGTGTGGATGCCGGTGGGGAAGGCCGTCTTGAGCAGGCGGTGGCATTCATGCCAGGAAATGTGCGTGGCGAATTCGATGCGCGCCGCGTCCGCCTCCAGCGAGATCTCCTG
>CADBNX010000197.1 GCA_902796115.1 uncultured Eubacteriales bacterium | reverse complement strand
TGTTCAGCGCGTCAAAGCGCTCCCGGTACGCTTTCAGCATTTCGGAATTCTGTGTGGTCATGGTTCCTCCTTTTTTTCCGGTGTGTCGTTCAGACAGAACACCGTTTCATCTCCGGGTGCCGTGTGACAGCGGGCGGCGATCCTGCCGCCCTGGATTTCTGCCGTGATTTGATACCGTCCGCGGAACACACGGACGGATGCTTCGCCGTTTTCGTCGGTCTCGAGGTCGGCCTGTGTCCGCCATTCTCGGCGGATCAGCTGATACAGGACCTGGTATGCCGGTTTTTCCCGGAAAAACCTGTCCGCAAGAGCTCCCTTTGCGTCTCCTTCCCGTCCGTAAGCGCCGCCGTCCGCCAGATTCCAGAAAATGATGCCCGCCATTTCCGGAACGGAGAACCAGAGCCGGTACAGGACTTCGGCGGCTATCGCCTGCAGTTTTTCGCCTTCCCTGTCGGTCATGCCTGGGATCATGCTGCCCAGGGTCACCTCTGTGATGAATAAAGGCACGCCCAGGGAAGAAAAACGCAGGTAATTGTCATACATATCCTGCAGCGGCATTTCCCCCCGCAGATGTTTCAGCAGATTGAAAAGATGGCATTGAAAACCGATTGCGTTCATGCCGGTTTTTTTCTCGATCTGCCTTTGGGCCAGACGGAAATACGCGTCGCTTTGCGGCCCGGCGTTCATCCCGGTGCCGTCGTTCAGTTCCAGAAGAACGTCCCGGGGAAAGTATTTTCGGGCCATCCGGAAAAACAGGTCCACCATTGTTTTTGATTCGTCCAGCAGGCAGAAATCCGGATTCCGCCGCGGACAGGAAAAAGCTTCATTGACTACGTCTGCCAGAAAGAAGCGGCTGCCGTAGCGCTCGGCGATCCGGCGAAAATAATCATCGTACACCCGAATGACGCTCTCCCGGTCGTTGGGGATCCATTCTGCCTTGCGGGACCAGGAATCGGCAAAAAGCGGCTGAATCTTGATTTTCAGATTCAGGCGCTCCGCGAAAGCGGTCATGTCATCGATGGGAGGCCTGCGATACAGGGGAGGCGAGCCGCTTGCAAACCGGAATATTCCGGGTTCCGGCTGATAATCATTGATGCTGCATGTGGTTGTGATGCAGTTGAACAGACGGGTGATCAGCGTCTCATAATCATTCTGCATGTCTCCCAGCTGGCCGCTCAGCAGCGCGTTGCAGCCGAACAGAAAATCGCTCTGCGTCTGGCTGATCTGCACGGAAGCGTGCGGAACCGGCTGACCGAAAGCGTCGATTACGCGCAGGCAGAGCCGGGTTTTGCGGTTTTGCTCGATTCCCGTTTCCACCTTGTCGCGGATTCGGTCAAACTGCCGGAGATACTGATCGGCGATTTGGCGCATTTCGCTGCTCATGCGGCCCTTCCTCCGTCAGAACTGGCTGCGGGACAGATGCCGCTTGGTATCCGGCCTTTCCCCGTTCAGCGCGGCTTCCTTCAGGTGCAGGAAACGGTCGTGATAGAACGCCACTTTCTCCTTGTCCAGCTCCACGCCGATGCCCGGCGCGTCCGGCACCTTCATCATACCGTGATGATACTGGTGCTTTCCGCCCGCGATGATGTCGTCCAGCTCATGGTGATAGTGCCCGTCGATGGAGTAGCTGATCTGCGGGGTGGAGGCGGCCAGCTGGATGTTCACGGCGGTGGAAACGCCCAGCTCCGCGCCGGCGTGCATGCTCATGCCCAGGCGGAACGTGTCGCACACGGCGGCGAGTTTCTTGGTGGCCCAGATGCCGCCCCATTTGTGCGGGTCGGCCAGGATGATGTCCACAGCGCCTTCCCGGATTCCGACCGGCAGGCTGTCAAAATCCACCACGCACATATTGGTGGCGATGGGGGTGTGGATGTCCCTGCGGATGCGGGCCATGCCCTCGATGCCCCAGCAGGGATCCTCCAGGTATTCCAGACCGATCTCGTCCAGCTCCTTGCAGATTTTGATGGCGGTCTGCGGGCTCCAGCAGCCGTTCGGATCGATGCGCAGCTTGAAGGAAGGCCCGAAATGCTCACGGATGGCGCGGAGGCATTTGATCTCGTGCTGCGGGTCATGCGCGCCGCCCTTGAGCTTCAGGCAGTCGAAGCCGTATTTGTCCACGGCGTCCTGGCAGAACGCCACGATTTCTTCCGGCGTTTTTTCGCCGCCCTTTCCGGTTTCCGGGTCCTTCAGACGGAAGAAAATGTAGCCGGAAAACGGCACCTCATCCCGGTAGCGCCCGCCGATCAGGTCACACAGCGGCCGGTCCGCGGCCTTGGCCATGATGTCCCACAGCGCGATTTCGATGCCCGCCACGGAAGCGAGGCCGAAATAGCCCTGAAAATACGCCTTCATATGGAAACGCTCGAGGAAGTTTTCGATGTTGTAGGGGTCTTCACCTTTCATTTTTGCCGCCATCTGCTGAACGGCTTCCTCGATGCCGTCGTCGCCCCGGGTTTCGCCGATGCCGGTGATGCCCTTATCGGTGTGCACCTGAATGAGCGTGCGGGTGGTGGAGCCGCGGTAGCCCTGGCTCCAGAGGATCGGGGCTTCGAAGGGGACATTGACGCGGGTTGTTTCGATGGATGTGATCTGCATGATTCTTCTTCCTTTCTGAAGATTATTTGTTCTGAATGCGGTACAGGGCAAACCCGAATGCGGGCAGGGACGTTTTCCCGGCGCGGGCCATGATCTTTTCCGCTTTTTCCGGGGGCGCGAAAGCAGCCGGCTCTTTTCCCAGGTTGACCGCGCACAGCAGCGTTTCTTCCGCGCAGCGGCGTTCGAACACGAGCAGGCTTTTTCCCGCTTCCTTCCAGCGCGTTTCCCCCTTCAGCAGCGCGGGGTGCGTTTGCCGGACGCGTCCGAGACGGCGGACCAGTCTGAGCCTGGCGCGCCCCGCCGCGGTCAGCGCGCCGCTCCAGTCGATCACGGTGTTCTTCGCGTGAAAACGGTCGGCCCATACATTGTGCGGCGCTTCATCCGCGATTTCCACACCGTTGTA
>CADBNX010000196.1 GCA_902796115.1 uncultured Eubacteriales bacterium | reverse complement strand
TAGCACAGCACCTCCGGATTCTCCGGCAGCAGCGCGCGCACGATGGGAAGCCCGAAAAAGCCGATATTGCCCAGCACCGCGCCGATGGTCAGGATGCGGTAGCGGCTGTCCGCGTATTTCCGGCGGAAGAGGGCGTACAGGATCGCCATGAAGGCGGATTCGAGCAGGAATACGGTCAGAGCGAACAGGCCCATGCCGGCCAGGTTTTCCCAGGAGAATTCCATCTGCAGGAAGGAGGAGATGGTGAGAAACGGCGAGCATACGTATACCAGCACCGAGGACATCGTGGGAAGATGATCCGCGGAGGCTTTTCTGAATTTGCAGGCCGCGTAGCCGGGCAGAATATACAGCAGGGTCAGCAGCACGTTGGACAGAGCTGTCTGGAACATGGACGGTTTCTCCTCACATCAGTTCAGTTTTCCTTGTCCGCGCCGGGCGGATGCCCGAACCGACGCAGGTACGCGCGGTAAAATGCGGAGTAATCCCGGAAACCGGAGGCAAGGCAAGCGTGGGATGCGCTTTCCCCCCGCTGCAGCATTTCCCTGGCGGAAAGGAGACGCTTGATCATCACATACTCCCAGAGCGAGGTGCCGGTCGCCTGCCGGAAAATGCGGCTGATCTGGGAGGAACTGCGGCCGAACGCGTCCCCGATTCCCTTCAGGGAAAGCTCCTGAGACAGGTGTTCGTTGACATAGCGGACCAGCGTCGGGGGAAAATCCCCGCCGCGATTCGCGTCGGGGGATTTCCCTTCGACGGCAAGAAATTCCGTGAGCAGGCGCATCAGGCGGGAGATGATCTGCAGGCGGTTCGGGGTCAGATGCCGGATCAGCGGATGAAGCGCCGGGTAATCGGCCGCGGCATAGCGGTTTCCGACGCCGAGCGGACGGTTCAGGAACGGACGCATCAGCGACCGCGCCGGATCGAGCGCGTCAAAGAGGGAAGCGGGAAAATGAATGGCGATGCGTTCGTAAGGCTCATCCGGAGAGATCATCATCCGGTGGGTCTCCGAAGGCCGCATCAGCAGGATATCTCCCGGCAGGAGCGGATAGTGCGTCCCCTCGACCAGAAAACTGCCCCTGCCGGACAGAAAACAGTATACTTCCGGCGTTTCATGGGCGTGAATCTGAAAATTTTCCGGTTCCGGACGCAAATCCAGCGAATGATGGCACAAGATGCCTCTGTCCCGGTATTCAAAGAGCGGATCCATACGCACCTCCCGGGAAAGAATAACACAGAATGCGCGTATATGCAATATTGATTGCCCGAAAATGCAATTTACATGGTTATTTGATTGCGTTATAATGAAAGCATCTCAGGGTAAGGAGTGATGAACGTGATGAAAGTAAAGCCCGATGCACGCTACGCGCTGGCATGCCCCACCAGCATGGGCCTGCGCATAACCCCGGAAAACCGCATGGCGGTGCACAACAGCAATCTGTTCTATCTGCAGGCTACCAGCGCCGAAACGAACGTGCTGAACGTGGCGTCAAGCCTTGGCAGGGAATGCCTGGCGCTGACCAAATTTGTGGCGGACAGCCCGATGGCGGCTTTTATCAAGAGCCAGCTGCGCGCCAGGAATATTCACTATGAGGGGATCGACGTGCCGCAGGGCGGCCCCTGGGGCTGGCGGCACCAGTTCAATATCGCGGACAGCGGCTTCGGCCTGCGCGCGCCCCGCGTGTGGAACGACCGGGCGGGCGAAGTGGGCCGGACGCTGAACATCGCGGATTACGACATCGAACGCATTTTCGGCAGGGAAGGGGTCGGCATCCTGCATATGTCCGGCCTGATCGCCGCGATGAGCCCCGAAACCACGGCCTGCTGCCTCGCGATGGCGAAGGCCGCGAAGCAGTACGGCACCCTGGTGTCCTTTGACCTCAATTACCGCGCCTCCTTCTGGAAAGGCAGGGAAGAGGAGCTTGCCGCCGCGTTCCATGAGATCGCGTCCGCGGCGGACGTGCTGGTGGGCAATGAGGAGGATTTCCAGCTTTGCCTGGGCTTCAGGGGACCGGAAGCCGGCGGGAAGGACCTGGAGAGCAAAATCGAAAACTTCAAGGCCATGATCGATCAGGTGCGCGCGAAATACCCCAACGCGAAAGCATACGCGACCACGCTGCGCCAGGTGGTTTCCGCCAACGAGCATCTCTGGGGAGCCATTCTGTGGGCGGACGGGAACTGGTACGTCGAAGAGCCGCGGCCGATCCCGGTGCTGGACCGCATCGGCGGCGGGGACGGGTTCTCCGGCGGCCTGCTCTACGGCATCCTGAGCGGCTGGGAGCCGGAAAAATGGCTGCAGTTCGGCTGGGCGTCAGGCGTGCTGGCGGCTTCGAGCCTGAACGATTACGCGGAACCCGCGGATGAAAAACAGGTATGGGATGTGTATGCCGGCAACGCCCGGGTACAGCGATAAACATCAACGGAGGAAATGAAATGAAGAAAGCGGATATCGGCCTGATCGGCCTGGCGGTCATGGGTGAAAACCTGGTCATGAACATGGAGTCGAAGGGCTTCACCGTGGCGGTGTACAACCGCACCACGGAAAAAGTGGATAAATTCGTGAACGGCAGGGCGGCCGGAAAGAACATCATCGGCTGTCATTCGCTGGAGGAGCTGGCGGAGAATCTGTCGAAGCCCCGCAAGGTATTCATGATGGTAAAGGCCGGCCAGCCGGTGGACGATTTCATCGAAAAGCTGCTCGGCGTGCTGGAGCAGGGAGACATCATCATTGACGGCGGCAACAGCCATTTCCCGGATACGATGCGGCGCACCGAATATGTGGAAAGCAAGGGACTGCTTTACATCGGGTGCGGCGTGTCCGGCGGCGAGGAAGGCGCCCTGAACGGGCCTTCCCTGATGCCCGGCGGCTCGCCTGCGGCCTGGGAACATGTAAAACCCATCCTGCAGAGCATCTGCGCCAAAGCGGACGGCGCGCCCTGCTGCGACTGGGTGGGCGAGAACGGCGCCGGCCATTTTGTGAAGATGGTGCACAACGGCATCGAATACGGCGATATGCAGCTGATCTGCGAAGCGTACCAGCTGATGCGCGACGGCCTGGGCATGACGGGCGACGAAATGCACGAGGTATTCACGCAGTGGAACAAAACGGAGCTTGACAGCTACCTGATCGAGATCACGCGGAATATCCTGGCCTATCGGGACGAAAAAGGCGAGCGCGTGGTGGAGCATATCCTGGACCGGGCCGGACAGAAGGGCACCGGCAAGTGGACCGGCATCGCGGCGCTGGACGAGGGCGTGCCGCTGACGCTGATTTCCGAAGCGGTATTCGCCCGCTGCCTGAGCGCCCAGAAGGATGAACGCGTGGCCGCGTCCGCCGCGTACGCGCGGAAGATCCCCGCCTTTGAGGGCGACCGTGCCGCGTTCCTGGAGTGCATCCGCAAGGCGCTGTACGCCTCGAAAATCGTCTCCTACGCGCAGGGATATACGCTGATGCGCGCGGCAGCGGAGCATTACGGCTGGAACCTGAACTACGGCGGCATCGCGCTGATGTGGCGCGGCGGCTGCATCATCCGTTCGGTGTTCCTGGGCAAGATCAAGGAAGCGTTTGACAAGAACCCGGAACTGACGAACCTGCTGATGGACGATTATTTCCGGGAGACCATTCAGGGACTCATCCCCGCCTGGCGCGAGGTGGTGTCCTTCGCGGTAAAGGCCGGGGTGCCCGTGCCGGCGTTCAGCTCCGCGCTGAGCTGGTTTGACGGGTATACCTGCGAAAACCTGCCCGCGAACCTGCTGCAGGCGCAGCGCGACTATTTCGGCGCGCACACCTACGAGCGCATCGACGCGCCGCGCGGCGAGTTCTTCCACACGAACTGGACCGGCCACGGCGGAGATACCGCGGCGAGCACCTACAATGCCTGAGATCCGGCTGATCGCGCTGGACCTGGACGGGACGCTGCTCAATTCCGCGAAGGCGCTTTCCGACCGCAATCGGAAAGCCCTTTGCGATGCCGCGGCGCGCGGGATCGAAATTGTCCCGTCCACGGGCCGCTTTTACGGGGGGATCCCGGAAGCGGTGCGCAGCCTGCCCTGCGTGCGCTACGCCATCACGATCAACGGAGCGGCGGTGTTTGACGCCCGGGAAAAGCGGGACATCTATTCGGCACAGCTGCCGGCGGAAGACGCGGCGGCCATCATGGCGTATCTGGACGGCCTGCCCGTCATTTACGACTGCTACATGGATAACTGGGGATGGATGACCGCCTCCATGCAGGATGACGCGGAGTCCTACACGCCGGATCCGCACTACATCCGCATGATCCGCGAGCTGCGCTCGCCCGTGCCGGAACTGAAAGCGTTCCTTGCCGAAAGGGGACACGGCGTGCAGAAGATCCAGGTTTTTACAATGGATCTCCCGCTGCGGGAAAAGCTGCTCGCGGAACTGGAAGGCAGGTTTCCGGGCATCACGGTATCCTCCTCCGTGCCCAACAACATCGAAATCAACCAGACGAGGGCCAACAAGGGAGACGCGCTGCGGGCGCTGGCGGAATATCTCGGGCTGCGCACGGAGCAGACCGCGGCCTTCGGGGACGGGCTGAACGACGTGCCGATGCTGCGGGAAGCGGGCATCGGGATCGCCATGGAGAACGCGCCGGACGAGGTGAAGGCTTCCGCAAACGCGGTCGCCGGCTCCTGCGACGCGGACGGCGTGGCGAAAACCATAGAAGAATGGCTGAGGTGATGGAATGAATCTGAATCTGACAGCGCGCGGCGAAGACGGCCTGACGCGGGAGGAGATCCGGGACGC
>CADBNX010000195.1 GCA_902796115.1 uncultured Eubacteriales bacterium | reverse complement strand
GCGTCGTCTTGCCGTGGTCTACGTGACCGATCGTTCCGATGTTTACATGCGGCTTTGTACGTTCAAAATGTTCCTTTGCCATGGGGCTTCTCCCTCCTTAAATGTCCGTTCGGTTCGAACTCTCAGTCCCGGTAGCCTACGATCTTTTCGGCGACGGACCGGGGCACTTCTTCGTAGTGGTCAAACTGCATGGTGTACATTCCGCGGCCCTGCGTACGGCTGCGAAGGTCGGTCGCGTAGCCGAACATTTCGCTGAGCGGCACCACGGAATCCACACTCTGGTCGCTTCCCCGGGGTTCGATATTCTCGATCTTGGCGCGGCGGGCGTTCAGATCCCCCACAACGTCGCCCAGGTAGGCGTCCGGTACGATGGTTTCTACTTTCATGACCGGCTCCAGCAGCCTTTCGGATGCTTTCTCCAGTGCGTTTTTCAGCGCCATGGAACCGGCAATTTTAAACGCGATTTCGCTCGAGTCCACCTCGTGATAGCTGCCGTCGATGACCGCGGCTTTGAAATCCACCACCTGGAAGCCGCCCAGGCTTCCGGACTGGCTTGCCTCCCGGATGCCGCTGTCGATGGCGGGTATGAATTCGCGCGGAATCACGCCGCCGACGATGCGGTTTTCAAACACGTAGCCGCTTCCCGCGGGCAGGGGCTCGATCTCGATGACGCAGTGCCCGTACTGCCCGTGACCGCCGGTCTGGCGGACATAGCGGCCTTCGGCCTGCACCTTGCGGGTGATGGACTCCTTGTAGGATACCTGCGGACGGCCGACGGTGGCTTCCACTTTGAATTCACGCATCATCCTGTCCACAATGATTTCCAGATGCAGCTCGCCCATCCCGGCGATGATCGTCTGTCCCGTTTCCGGATCGGTGAAGGTTTTGAAGGTCGGGTCTTCCTCGGCGAGGCGCGCGAGCGCCAGGGCCATTTTATCCTGACCGGCTTTCGTCTTCGGCTCGATCGCGACCTGGATGACGGGCTCCGGGAATTCCATGGATTCGAGCACGATGGGGGCTTTATCGTCGCAGAGCGTATCGCCGGTCGTCGTTTCGCGCAGTCCGACCGCGGCGGCAATATCACCGGCAAAGACCTCTTCGATCTCCTCGCGGTGATTGGCGTGCATCATCAGCACTCTGCCGAAACGCTCTCTTTTGCCCTTGGTGCTGTTGAAGACATAGCTGCCGTTGCTGATCTGGCCGGAGTAGACCCGGAAGAAGATCAGCTTGCCGACAAAGGGATCCGCCGCCACCTTGAAGGCGAGCGCGGCAAAGGGCTCCTGATCGTCGGCACGGCGGGTGACCTCGTCACTGCTGCCGGGCAGCGTACCGTGCACCGGCGGAATATCAACGGGGGACGGAAGGAAGGCGATGATCGCGTCAAGGAGCGGCTGCACGCCTTTGTTGCGGTAACTGGTGCCGCAGAGCACGGGCGTGATGGCACAGTCGATGACGGCGGCGCGCAGGGCGCGTGTCAGTTCAACGTCTGAAATGTCCTCTCCGGAAAGAAACTTCTCCATCAGGGCATCGTCCGTTTCGGAAATGACCTCCACCATGTTTTCACGGGCGGCTTTCGCATCTTCCAGCATGTCGGCGGGAATCTCTTCCTCGCGGACATCCCTGCCCTCATCGTCGTAATACACTTCCGCTTTCATCCGGAACAGGTCCACGATGCCGCGGAACGTGGCTTCCTTGCCGATGGGGAGCTGGATGGGCAGCGCGCGGGTATGAAGGCGTTTTTCCATCATATCCACCACACGCGCGAAGTTCGCGCCCGTGATATCCATCTTGTTGATATAGGCAATGCGGGGAACGTGGTATTTGTTCGCCTGACGCCAGACCGTCTCGCTCTGGGGCTCTACGCCGCCTTTGGCGCAGAATACCGCCACCGCGCCGTCCAGGACGCGCAGCGAGCGTTCCACTTCCACGGTGAAATCCACGTGACCGGGCGTATCGATGATGTTGATGCGGTGGTCTTTCCAATAGCAGGTCGTCGCGGCGGAGGTAATGGTGATGCCGCGTTCCTGCTCCTCTTCCATCCAGTCCATCGTGGCGGCGCCGTCGTGCACTTCGCCCATCCGGTGCGTCTTTCCGGTGTAGAAGAGGATCCTTTCGGTTGTGGTGGTCTTACCGGCATCAATGTGGGCCATGATCCCGATGTTGCGGACCTTGTCAAGCGG
>CADBNX010000194.1 GCA_902796115.1 uncultured Eubacteriales bacterium | reverse complement strand
GCAGGCTCCAGAGAACGCTGGTACGGTCTTGACACCTCCGTTATCATCACGGAGAAGGTTCCGTTGATCACGCAGACCAAAGTTCCGGCACAACGCATCACGCGCAGGACCGCTATGGAAGAGTGAACCGCAAATCATATCATCATCTCTCGGAGAAGCTCTGATTACAGATGCTTTCCCGAGAGCTTATTAATAAAACTTCAGCTGGCTCTTCTGTTTACACAGCCGTAAAAAACATGCTATCCTGAGTGAGAACCACTGTGACGAAAACGGTGTTTCCTACACGGAATACATGGATCTGCAGGCCGCTGCGGATTACTGGTGGGTCCAGGTCTTTTCTGACAGCTATGACGCTTATCGCACTTCCAGCACCTACCTTTATAAGGCGCGCAACGGCAAGCTCTGCTGAGGCCCGCTTTGGGACTTTGACCTTTCAATGGGCAACGGCAGTGCCAATGGTGTAGGCTTTAATGTCGGACAGCCAAACCCCTGGCTGGATGAGCTTCGTGCCAATGACCCGGTATATCAGGCTGTGCTTATCGAGCGGTGGCAGGTGATGGACGGCATTCTTGAGGAGATGACGAAAGACGGCGGTGTGATCGACCGGATGGCAGCTGAGATCCAGGATTCCTGGCAGGCCGACGCCGACAAATGGGGCGAATGGATCACGGCCCAGAAGCCGCTGACGGATTTGGATACCGAGATTCGTGATCTGAAGGAGTTTTTCAATAACCGACGAGAATTCTTTAACAGCCACCTCAGCGAGATCTCCCATGTATATTACAACGTCAGCTTTGTCGCGGAAGGGAAAGAGATCTCCACCGTCAAGGTTAGGCTGGGCGACTCTTTGTTTGACCTCCCTGAGGCGCCAAAAAAAGAGGGCTATACCTTCCTGGGATGGGAAGATGAGAACGGAGATATCGTAGAGCAGGCTTTCAGCCTTGAAGATATGACGCTCACTGCGAAGTATCGCGTCATCCCGCCCTTCCTCTTTGAGGATGTCCGTGCGGGCAGTTATTATGAGCTTCCCGTCCGCTGGGCATTGGAAGAATACGTCGTCAACGGTATTTCCGAAACTGCCTTTGGTCCTGACATGATCTGCACACGCGCACATATCGTGACGATGCTGTGGCGGCTGGCAGAGTGCCCGGAACCCGGCGAAGAGACCTGTCCCTTTGAGGATGTTCCTTTGAACAGCTACTATTACAAGGCTGTCTGCTGGGCGTATGAAATGGGAATCACCGAGGGCACCGGCGAAACGATTTTCAGTCCCAACAAGACGTGTACCCGCGGCGAGATCGTAACGTTCCTGTGGGCGGTGGAGAATGAAATCACCAACGGCAAGACGGAGACGACTTTTGGTCCGGACGACCCCTGCACCCGGACGCAGGCTGTGACCTTCCTTTACAGAGCCAAGTAAAGGGGACCGGGCTCCCAATTGTTTCCTGAATGATCCAACCGGGCATCTTTACCGTTCTGCGGTGAAGATGCCCGGCTATCTGTATTTTTGCCGTTTTCTGCCCTCCGGCAGGAATTCATCCTTGTATTTCTTTCTGTTTTTCAGTAGAATAACGATAGATTTGTTTCGATTCATACAGAACAGCATAGGGAGTTACTTATGAAAAGAATTAGAAGCTTTTTCTCGGGTGGTATCCGATTCAAAATATTCAGTATGCTGCTGATCACGATCGTTCTGATCATTGCGGCCTATACGGCTGTGTTTTTCTATCAGACGAACAAGGTCGAGAAGCTGGTCAACGATACCTACGAGACGCAGAAGCAGATCTATATCGAGAACGGCATGGAAGACGAGTACGAATCCGTGCGCAGCGACGCGGTCGCCACGTTCAATAAGGAGATGTTCCATGCGCGGAACATCCTGATCCTTCTGGTCGTGCTGATTGTTGCGGCAGGGATGGTGACGGCGTTCTCGATCGCAAGCCGCATCACAGATCCGCTGAATACGATCACGCGGCGTGTTGCGTCTCTGGGCGTTCGCAACCGGCAGTTTCTGATGGAGGACGTGTACCGGACCGGGGATGAGATCGAAGTCCTGGCGGAATCCTTCGCCAAGCAGTCTGCCAGAAATGAGCTGTACATCGACCAGATCAAAATCGTAACAGCTGAGAAGGAACGCATCGGAGCGGAGCTGGATTTGGCGAGCAAGATTCAGGGCAGTCAGCTGCCGAGACTGTTTCCGCCGTTTCCCGACCGCAAAGAGTTCAGTCTGTATGCCAGCATGACGCCGGCAAAGGAAGTGGGCGGAGACTTTTATGACTTCTTCATGATCGACCACGATCACATGGGGTTTGTCATGGCGGACGTGTCCGGCAAGGGGGTTCCCGCCGCGCTCCTGATGATGGTTGCCCGCGTTCTCATCAAGTCCAGCCTGCAGAACGGAAAGAGCCCTGCAGAGGCGATGGAAAGCGTCAATAATCAGCTCTGCGAGGGCAATGATGCGGAATTCTTCGTGACTGCATGGGTTGCTGTGTTCGAAATATCTACGGGAAACGGTATCGCTGTGAATGCCGGTCACGAACATCCTGTACTGCGCAGAGCCGGAAGCAGCTATAAGCTTCTGATCTACAAACACTCGATTCCTCTTGCAACGGTGAAAGGGATCCCGTTTCAGCAGCACGAATTCAAGCTCAATCCGGGCGACAGCTTTTTTGTGTATACAGACGGTGTGATTGAGGCTTCAAACGGGAACAAGGAGCTCTATGGATCCAATCACTTGCTGAATGCGTTAAATCAGGATCCGGATGCACAGCCGGAACAGATTCTGGCGAACGTCTCGCAGGACATCAATGCTTTTGTGGATGGAGCCGAGCAGTTCGATGATATCACGATGCTGTGTTTTCGTTATGTAGGGCCGTCTGAAGAAGACTCGTGATTCCGTAGCTATTCTGTACACAGGAGACTTCGTTTATGAAAAGAAACAAGATCGGAAATCCTCTGAGAATCATAGGAGACATTTTCATTCCGCTGCTTCCCGGCATCATCAGTGCGGGTTTGTGCGGAGGCTTTGCTTCTCTGATTGCTCAGGTGGTACCGAACTATGCGGACAACAACGTCTGGGCCTTTATTTATCAGATCCTTAGGCTGATCAATACCTCCATGATGACTTTCCTGACGGCCTGGGCAGGCTACCGTGCAGCGGAACGGTTTGGCGGCACGCCCATTTTGGGCGGCATGCTGGGCATGATCACCTCTTTGGAAGGCATCAATGAGATCGCGTCCATTATGGGTCTTTACAATGCTGCCATTCCGCTGGATTCGGTTCTGTGCAGCGGGAAGGGCGGCATTCTGGCAGTCATTGTCGGCGCGCTTCTGATCGCGCAGGTGGAAAAGACGATCCGGAAGGTCATTCCACAATCCGTTGACGTTGTCTTCACGCCGCTGCTGACGCTGCTTCTTTGCGTAGTACCGTATATTGTCTTCATTATGCCGCTGTTCGGATACGCCTCGGGCGGTATCGTATGG
>CADBNX010000193.1 GCA_902796115.1 uncultured Eubacteriales bacterium | reverse complement strand
GCGGCGGAAGTGTTCGACGCGGCGTATCTGGATATCTACCTGCACAGGACGGAGCATTTTTCCAACCGGATCCCGGCGGACGACCCCCGCTGTGAAGTGCTCACCGCCGAACTGATGGGGATCCGCGGCGAATTCGACCGTCAGGAAACCGGTTTTGAGCTGATGGTGAAGATCCATCTGCTCAAAGCGCTCGTACTGCTGCAGCGCACCAGCCGCTCTGCCTTTGAGCCGCAGCCCCGGCTGCAGAACCTGCATCTGGGAGACCTGGAGCTTGCCATTTCCTATATCGACAGTCATCTCTCGGAGCCGCTCACGCTGGAGGAAATCGCCTCCAGGGCACATCTGAGCCGCACCTATTTTTCAACCCTCTTCCGGCAGATGAACGGCATCACGCCATGGGAATACATCACGGCAAAACGCATCGAGGCCGTCAATCTGCTGCTGGCTTCCGATAATCGGTCCATTGCGGAAATCGCGGAGCAGAGCGGCTACACCAGCACGGCAAACTTCTACCAGTCCTATCGCAATCATATGCGTCTGAGCCCGGGCGCGTACCGCCGTCAGATGAGAAAACGCCTTTCGTCGGACGGCAATTCAGCAATAAAGGAGGATGACCAACATGAATGACAGAACCACCCCGCTTTCCGCCGAAGAAAGACGCAGTCTGAAAATCACGGATATGCGCTTTGCGGATATCGACGGAATGCCGAAGCGCTGCACACTGATCAAGCTTTACACCAACGCCGGCCTGGTCGGCTACGGGGAAGTGCGCGACGCGAGCACCCGTACCTATGCCGCGATGCTGAAAAGCCGGCTGCTCGGAGAAAACCCGCTCAATGTGGATAAGCTTTTCCGCCGGATCAAGCAGTTCGGTTTCCACTCCCGTCAGGGCGGCGGGGTTTCGGGCGTCGAAGTCGCGCTGTGGGATCTGGCCGGCAAGGCATGGGGCGTGCCCTGCTGGCAGCTGCTCGGAGGAAAATTCCGTGATAAGATCCGTATCTACTGCGATACGGATGTGGAAGGGAAGCATTCCGGCCGCGATATGGGCATGGCCCTGAAAAAGCGGATGGAAATGGGTTTCACATTCCTGAAAATGGATCTGGGCATCGGTCTGCTGATCAATGAGCCCGGTGCGCTTACCGCGCCGCTCGGTTTTCTGGATGAAATGAAAACCTATGCCAGCCATTCGGTCAACGCGCCGCACGGCTCGATGGCGCCGGATCAGATGGCGGGCAAAGCCTATGAAATCAATACCATCGCTCACCCCTTCACCGGCATCCACATCACGCCAAAGGGGATGGATATCCTGGAGGATTACGTCTCGCAGGTGCGTGACGTGATCGGCTGGGAAGTGCCGCTCGCGGTGGATCATTTCGGCCATATCTGCGTGGAGGACACCATCCGTTTCGCCCGCCGCATGGAAAAATACAACCTGGCCTGGATCGAAGACAACGCGCCCTGGCATTTCACGGATCACCTGGTCCGGCTGCGCAGCCAGATCACCATCCCCGTCTGCACGGGAGAGGATATCTACCTGAAAGAGGATTTCCTGAAGCTTTTCCGGGCCGGAGCCGTTTCGGTCATTCATCCGGATATCCTGACCGCGGGCGGAATGCTGGAAACCAAAAAAATCGGTGACCTGGCCGCGGAATACGGGGTCATGACCGTGCTCCACATGGCGGAAAGCCCCATCGGCGCGATGGCGGCGGTACACGTCGCGGCTGCCCTTCCGCAGTTCATGGCCATGGAGTTCCACTCGGCTGACGTGCCGGAATGGCAGGACATGGTGAACGGCCTTCCGCGTCCGCTGATCGATCACGGCTTTATCCGCGTGCCGGACGCGCCCGGCCTCGGAATCGAAAGCCTGAACGAAACTTTCATTCAGGAACATGTGTGCAAAAACATTCCCGGTGTATGGGAGGATACCTCAGTCTGGAACGGGGATATCTGCAACGACCGTCTATGGAGCTGAGAATATGAAGAAATATCTGATCGGAACCTATACCCGCATGGGCGGCCCCGGCGTCGCCCTGATCGAAGCGGACCGCGATTCGGCTTCCCTGCTGTCAAGCGCCTGGGATATGGATAACCCGACCTGGGTCAGCAAGCATGAACCGAGCGGTCTCTATATTGCCGCGGGCTATCTGAAGGGCGGCAAGGACGGAGACGGAGGCGTCGCGGCTTACAGGCTGGAAAATGACCGCCTCATTCACCTGAAAACCCTGCCCGTACAGGGAAACTGTCCCTGCTACATCACCTTCTCCGCCGACGGACGCACGATGTTCACCGCAAACTACCTCTCCGGCACCGTTTCCGTGATCCGGCTTGACGAAGGGATCCCGGAAAAGGTGGTTCAGGTCGTGCGTCACGCGGGTTCCGGCCCGAACGAAAAACGCCAGGAAGGCGCGCACTGCCACCAGACGGTTTTCCGTCCCGGCACCGCCCAGCTTTTTGTGAACGACCTCGGCTGCGACCGGATCTTCGTTTACGACTGGGACGCGGAAAACGAGCGTCTGCTCACGCGGGACGCCATTGCCCTCCCCGCGGGCGCCGGTCCGCGGCACCTGGCTTTCCTGTCCGAAAACGTTTTCTTTGTCACCGGAGAGCTGGATAACCGGGTCCGCCGCTATGAGTTCGATCCCGCCGCGCGTGTGTGGCGCTTCCGTGAAGACCGCTCCACCCTGCCGGAAGGCTTTGCCGACGTCAGCAATACCGCCGCCGTCCGCATCAGGGATAATACCCTGTATGTTTCAAACCGCGGACACGACAGCGTCTGTGCGATCGGGCTGAAAGACGGCGCCTTCTGCGGCGCATCCCGGTTCATCCCGTCCCTGGGGCACGGCCCGCGCGATTTCGCGTTCACGGAAGAAGGTCTGCTCTTTGCCAACCAGGGAGACGGCATCGCGACGGAAGAAAAGCCGCTGCTGCCGCTGCCCGGAGCCGTCTGTATCTGTCCTGTTTAAGGCACGCACCCCGAACATGATCCGATGCTTCCCATCAATCAAAGGAGGAAAAAATCATGATCTTTACCTCACCGGAAGAAGTCATTGCCCTGACCCCCCAATGGAAAGGCGAACGTTTTGCCGACGGCCGTCCCAAGGTAGCGGACCGGTATCTGGACGCGCTGCGCTCCATGACGCTGGAAGAGCTCTGGAAGCCGATCTTCATCCAGGGCTATGAAAGCCAGTTCGTGGCCATGAAATCCCTTCAGCCGGAATTTCATGAGAACGGCCAGGTCAATATGAAGCTGATCGGACGCGCGGTCACCGCGGCCTATGCGCCCACCCGTCCCGATTACGCGCAGGCGCAGAATACCGCCGCGCTCGCGCTGGGCAAATCCGGCACGCCGAACCAGTGGGTCATCGACAGTCTTACCGACCGCGACGTCATTGTCATCGATATGTTCGACAAGGTGTTCAAGGGCACCTTCGTCGGCGGCAACCTGACCACCGCGATCAAGAATAAAACCCATTCCGGCGGCGCCGTCATCTGGGGCGGTATCCGGGATATCGAGCAGATGCATAAGGTGACCGACGTACAGGTATACTACCGCGGGATCGACCCCACCCCGATCCGGGATTTCACGATGCTGAGCATGAACGCTCCCGTGCGTCTCGGCGACGGACGCGATGCCGCCATCTGCCTGCCCGGAGACATCGTTTACGGCTGCTCGGGCGGCGTGCTCTTCATCCCGCCGCAGCTGGTGGTAGACGTGGTGGACGGCGGCACGAAAACCCAGGTGAAGGATATCTTCGGCTTTGAAATGATTTCCCAGAACCGTTTCACCACCGCCCAGATCGACAAAAACACCTGGTCCGAGCAAATGCTCGATCTGCTGATGGATTTCATCAACACCGACCCGCGCGGCGAGCCGTACCGCGGTCTTGACTGGAGCAAGGAATATGATCTTGCCCGCAACGGCGACCCGAACGATACGCAGTCCGCGCTGTAGGAGGCATCCATGGAACAGTCCCTTACCGGAAAACGTGTACTTGTGACCGGCTCCAGCCGCGGCATCGGGCGGGCGGTCGCGCTTGACCTCGCGCGCTGCGGCGCGGACGTGATCGTGCACTGCTCCGCGAATACGTCAAAAGCCGAGGAAGTCAGCCGTGAAATCGCCGCCATGGGCCGGAAAACGCAGGTTGTGCAGGCCGATCTCTCGCTGCCCTGCGGCGCTGACGGCTTCATCGCCGAAACCGGTCCCGTCGATATCCTGATCCTCAACGCGTCCGTGCAGCT
>CADBNX010000192.1 GCA_902796115.1 uncultured Eubacteriales bacterium | reverse complement strand
CGCGATCAGGGAAAGCCATTTGATGTGTTTCATAGTATCCTTCCTTTCCTGTGACACGGCAGATCCACCCGGGATGTCTGCCGCTTTTATAGGTCAATTATACCCTTTCGGAGAATGGGTGTCAACGGAAAGATTTCCCCCTGTCAGGCGGCTGTGTGCGATCAGGGCGGCAGACAAAAGGGGCAGGCGGAGAAGCGTGATTCTCACAAGTATTGTCTTTCCTTCTGTTTCATTTTTTTCCACAGGGAATCTCGTCACCGCAGGACGATTCCGCTGTTTTTTCTGTGCTCCGTCTTTCGGACGCGGAAGCACCGGTCTGATCGGGAAAGGTATTTGTGAAAACGCATCGAATCTGTAGAGGAGCGGGCAGGCGTTGCGGCAAAGCGGAAAGCACGGCGCATGGGGCGGAACCTGCGGGAAAACGGGCTGTGCCCGGAACTGCTGAAGAAATTCAGAACGGAAAACATGTGAAACAGGTGTCGGGGCTGTACAGCAACCCCGCCGCTCCGGCGGACACAGGAGGCAAGGCATGAACGATATCCGTTACCTGACGGACCATTATGACGCGAAGATCGCGCAGATCAACGAGTTTGAAGCGCCGCTCAATTTTGTATTCATTACGGACCAGCACAACCGTCTCAACTACGGCAGCATGCTGCGGAAAGATCCGCCGGACCGGCCTTACGAGCTGGCGGCGGATCATATCCGGTCCATCCAGTATATCCTGGACCGCTGTCCGGGGATATCGTATGTGATCAGCGGCGGGGATATCGGCAACGATTACGACAAAAAACGGGAGGGGATCCTTCTTGCGGCCGGGGAAGTGATGGACGCGCTGTACGCGCTGAGCGTACCCGTGCACTGCTGTGTCGGCAATCATGACGACGCGGTCGCGATCGCTGAGCTCTTTGGGAGAAACAGCAGGGAGACCGCCATCCTGCCGGATGAGATGCATGCGCTGTGCATGCGAAACAACCCGACGCAGGAAAACTATTATTATCTGGACCTGCCGGACGGCGGTTTCCGCTTTGTTTTTCTGAACACGAGCGATGTTCCGTATTTTATCGACAAAACCGGAAGATACTATTACAACGGGCCTTGTGAGATTTCTCTGAAGCAGGCGGTATGGTTTGAAAAAGAGGCGCTGGCGACCGGACGGCGCATCATCGTCTTCAGTCATATGCCGCTGAACAACGAGGGTGTTTTCGGTACGGACGGCGAGCCGCCCTATATGAAGGATTATGCGGAAACCCTGAACGCGGCCAGAGTATACGCGGCCTGCAAAAACCATCCGCGCGTGTGTGCCATGATCCATGGGCATGTGCATTACGACAACCTGATCTACCGGGATCATATGGTCATTATCACGACGCTGTGTTCTTTCACGCAGGCCTTTGCGCCGAGCAGCCCGAAGCGTGAATTCGGAAAGCTTTCGGAAACGGCTTTCGATGTGTTTTCCATCAGGGACAATGTAATGCGGATCACCCGGTTCGGCGCGGGGCAGGACCGCGCCGCCACGCTGATCAAATGACGGGAAAATCAGAAGCGGCCGGTTTTATGCCGGAGAGATCTTTATTCGGAGGATAAAATGAATAAACTCGAAGTCAGAAATCAAAAAATCATAGATGCCGTGCTGGAGAAGGAGAAGATGCTCTGCCCCGGTGCAATCGCGCTGATCGGAATATACGGCTCCTTTCAGACGGGCGATATTCATCCGCTGTCTGATCTGGATCTGCTGATCCTCATCAACGATGAGCGCGGGTGGAAGCTTGGGAAAGCGTTCATTCAGGAGGATCTCAGTGTCGGACATGATATCTATTGTACATCCTGGGAAAGCCTGCGCCGGGACGCCGCGTACGAGGATCCGAATATTTCAAAGCTCATGGAATCCCGGATCGTTTACTGCGCGGATGAAAAGTACAGGATCGAACTGGAAAAACTTCGGGAACAGGTGCGGCAGAAGCTGGCGGAACCTTTCTGTGAAGCGGATTTCCTGAAAGCGGAGAGCATTCTCGGGGATGCCGGGCATTGTTATGCCGAGGCAATGATCCGGGATGAACTGACACAGATCCTCAGGCAGGCCGGCGGAGTCCTGTATTATGCGGAGAACGCGATTGCCATGCTGAACAAAACCTGGTTTCACAAGGGCGTCTGCCGCCGATATGAAGAATTGCGCGCGATGAAGAAACGGCCTGAAAAGCTGTGTGAGCGGATCGAAGACGTTCTGACGGCTGAGACCGCCGCTGCGCTGAAAGAAAAACTGACCTTGCTGATGAAGGAACTGACAGCATGCTTTGAAAAGGAAAGGCGGGCGTTTCAGCCGCAGAAAAAGCAGGCGGATGCCGGATCGCTGTCCGGTACTTATGAGGAAATGTTCTCGAACTGGCATGGCAAAATGCGGGCCGCGGCAGAGCGCGGAGACCGCCACCTTGCGTTTATGAGCCTGAGCAGTCTGAATGAGATGATGGCCGATATCGCCAGCGGGGCCGATATCGGGGCGTATGACGTGTTTGCGGTTTATGATCCTGATGATCTGGAAAAGACTGCGAAGGGATTTGACCGTATCCTGGAAACCTATCACAGACAATATGAGAAGATCGGGCTGAAAACAGAAATATATTCCGATATTGACGCATTTGCAACTGCTTATACAGAGGCCGGAAGCGCTGAAAACAGAGCACCGGATGAATGCGGAAAGCTGCTGCGGGCAGGTCCCGGCGATTCTGCCGCGATCGCGGAACTGGCCTGCGAACTGTGGCCGGAGCATAAGCGTGAGGAGATGGCCGAAGCGTATGAATCGCTGCTTGCAAAAGAGGACGCGGCAGTTTTTCTTTATGATCTGAATGATCAGCCTGCAGCATTTGCCCAGTGCCAGCTGCGATATGATTATGTGGAAGGTACACAGACCAGCCCGGTCGGTTATCTGGAAGGAATCTATGTGAGGGCGGAAGAACGCCGGAAGGGAATTGCCGGAAAACTGCTTCTTGCCTGTGAAAACTGGGCCGGGGAACACGGATGCACGGAATTTGCCAGTGATTGCGAACTGTCAAATATTGAGAGCCAAAGATTCCATCAGGCAGCCGGTTTTGATGAAGCAAACCGGATTGTTGCATACGTCCGGAAGATATGATTTCTGCGGCGGAAGAAATGATTCGGCACGCTCTTTCTTTGGCCTGATACGCGGGAGGCGAACAGAGCCGCGAGGGGCCGGCATCGTATACACGCCGCCGTAGGAACGGTTTTGCAGGGAAAAAACTGCCGGACGGTCATTGCCTGACGGGAATAATCTGGTATAATACGGGAGTAAGAAAACGCGTGACCGAAGGAGGAAGAGCGATGATTATCAGCGAACGGGCGGTGGAGCGCAGGATCAAGCGGGCGAATACGGACTGGTGGATCAACGAAAAAGCCACGGTCGGAAAAAACGGGAAAACCTATATTGCGTATTTCAACGATATGGGGGAGATCCATGTCAAGGAAATGGACGCGAAGTGCTCCCGGGCGCTGAGCCGGGACGTGTGCCTGACGCGGATCAACGGCACGTACGCGGACGAGCACAACTCCCCGTCCCTGTGCGTGATGGAAAACGGCAAAATGGTGATCGTCTATACCGCGCACGCGGCGACCCATACGCTCAAATGCCGGGTGACGGCGCGGCCGTATGATATTGAAAGCTTCGGCGGGGAGCAGGTGCTCAACTACGACAGCAGCGTCACCTACGCGCAGCTGTTTGAAAACACGAAGCGGCATGAACTGTGGCTGTTCACGCGCGTGAACAGCGTCACATGGGAATTTCGCACCTCTCCGGACGAAGGCGCCACCTGGGGAAAGCCGCACACCTTCCTCAAATCGGACGCGGGAGGGCTTTTCTATTTTGACGTGCGCAGGCAGCTGGTGCCGGATCCGGAAAAAGGCATCCGGGAGCAGTGGTTCTTTGCGCTCTACGGGCATCCGCGCATCTCAAAGGATCACACGATCCGGGCGGGCGTGTTCGATGAGGACGGAAACCTGCTTGGGATGAACGGTGAGAAGACCGGCAAGAGCCTCTTTGCCGAAGGCAGGGACGGGATGCTGGAGCTGGAGAAGCTGGATACGGTGTACGCTTCGCCCGAAGGGGAAACGGTGCGCCTGCTTGAGGTCGCTCCGACACAGCCCTTCCGGGTGGGGCTTGCGTCCTTCCGCCTGAACGAACCAGAAACCATCACCTATTATATGGCTTCCTGGACGCCGGACGGGTTCCGGCTGTCCGCGCCGATCTGCAGGGGCGGGGAATTCCTCTCCCCGGACTGGCAGCTGGACGGCTCGCAGACCTATGTGGGCGGCATGGCGTGCTACTGGGGCGTCGGAGCGGCCGGATTCCACGGAATGGGACGCGGGGAAACGATCAACACCGACCGGGTGTTCATCGCGCGCTACGACGGAAAGGACCGCGTGCTGGAAAGCTACGTATCCGTGGACCGCGGCGCGAATTATCGCATCGAGCAGGTGATCCGCCGCCTGCACACGGAGGACGAGCAGAAGATCTGGCGTCCGATCGTGCCGATCTTCGCACAGGACAATATGCCCGTGTACTGGCATGAGGGCGTGTACGCCGCGCACACCGGCGGCTGGCACTGCGACACCGTGATGATGGTGGAATACGACGACTGACGGTATGAACCGGCAGGGGAGGTATGCGCGATGATCTATCCGAAAAACCGGGAACCGTTTTCCGAAACGCTGTTTCAGAATCCCAGCTGCGAATACCGGGCAACGCCGTTCTGGGCGTGGAACGACCGTCTGGATCCGGAGGAGCTGTGCTGGCAGATCGAGCAGTTCAAGGCCATGGGATTCGGCGGATTCCATATGCATGTGCGCACCGGCCTGGTGACGCCATACATGTCGGAAGCTTATCTGGACGCGGTGCGCACCTGTGTGGAAAAGGCAAAAAAAGAAAAAATGCTGGCCTGGCTCTATGACGAGGACCGCTGGCCGTCCGGCGCGGCCGGAGGCCTGGTGACGAAGGATCCCCGATACAGGCAGCGGTGGATCGCGTTTTCCCGGAAACCGGTGGAGGAGGGAAAGCTGATCGCTGTTTTTGACGTGCAGCTGGATGAAAACGGATGCCTGAAAGCGGCGGAGCGGGTGACGGAGCATACGGCGGAAGCGAAAGGATTCCTGCTGTATGTGACGCGCGTCATCGCGCCGGATAATTCCTGGTTCAACGGACAGGCCTATCTGAATACGCTGGACAAGGACGCGGTCAGGCGCTTTATTGAGGAAACGCATGAAAAATACCTGGCGGCGGTCGGGGCGGACTTCGGACGTACGGTGCCCGCGATTTTTACGGACGAACCACAGTTTTCCAGAAAGGAAACGCTTGCCTACGCGGATTCGGAAAGCACCGTGCGGCTGCCCTGGTCGGACGATTTGCCGGATACCTACCGGAAAGCCTGGGGGGAGGATGTAATAGACCGGCTGCCGGAACTGATCTGGGACCTTCCGGACGGGAAGATTTCCCTGACGCGCTACCGCTATCATGATCATATCGCCGCGCGCTTCGCGGAGGCTTTCGCGGATCAGATCGGCGCCTGGTGCGGCGCACACGGCCTGATGCTGACCGGGCACATGATGGAAGAACCCACGCTGAAAAGCCAGACGGCGGCGCTGGGCGACTGCATGCGTTCCTACCGTGGGTTTCAGCTGCCCGGCATCGACATGCTGTGCGACTGGCGGGAATACACCACGGCCAAACAGGCACAGAGCGCATCCCGGCAGTACGGCAGGGAAGGCGTGCTTTCCGAACTGTACGGGGTCACAAACTGGGATTTTGATTTCCGGGCCCATAAGCTGGCCGGGGACTGGCAGGCCGCGCTGGGTGTGACGGTGCGGGTGCCGCATCTGAGCTGGCTTTCAATGCACGGCGAGGCCAAGCGCGATTATCCGGCCACGTTCAATTACCAGTCGCCCTGGTACCGGGAATACCCGCTGATCGAGGATCATTTCGCGCGCGTGAATACCGCACTGACGCGCGGCAAAGCATCCGTGCGTGTGGCCGTGGTGCATCCGGTGGAAAGCTACTGGCTGCACTGGGGCGCGCAGCAGAACACGGAGGACGCGAGGGAAAGACTGGAAAACCGTTTCCTGAACCTGACGGACTGGCTGCTGCGCGGCCAGATCGATTTTGATTTCCTGTGCGAATCCAACCTGCCTTCCCTCGCCGGAAAGCAGGACGGCGGAGCGGTCCTCACGGTGGGAGCGATGCGTTACGATACGGTGATCGTGCCGGGCATGGAAACCATCCGCTCCACCACCCTGGACCTGCTATCTGATTTCCGCGCGCGCGGAGGAAGGGTGATTTTCCTGGAAGTGCCGCAGCTTGAAAACGCGGTGCCGTCCCCGCGTCCGGCGCTGCTCGCCGAAAAGTGCGAAAGGTGCGAATTTGAAAAAGTCAGCATCCTTCGCGCGCTGGAAGAGGAACGCGAGGTGCGCATCACCGGCGAAAACGGCGCGCTGACCGGGCGCCTGCTGATCCAGGTGCGCAATGACGGAGAAGAAAAGTGGCTCTTTGCCGCGCAGGCGCTGCGGCAGGAGAATGCGGACGCCGTACGGGGCGAAGTGTTCCGTTTCCGGGTGCGCGGCGCCTGGAAGGCCGTGCTGTACGACACCATGACCGGGCGGACAGTG
>CADBNX010000191.1 GCA_902796115.1 uncultured Eubacteriales bacterium | reverse complement strand
TCTGCTTGAAAGGAAGATTCCCGATGTCAGCGGTTGCAAAAGGCGGCTTGACGCCCCAGGAAGCGAAGAAGATTGCCCGGATCAGCCAGAAAAGAAGCTCGCGGAGCCGCCTGAAGCGGAGCCTGCCGCTGATTGCGCTGCTGGTGCCCGGGATCATCTTTGTGATTATTTTTCATTACCTTCCCATGTTCGGGCTGGTGATCGGCTTTGAAAAGTACGATATTTTTGCCGGGGCCAATCCCATCGACGCCATCTTCAAAAGCCCCTGGGTGGGCATGAAAAACTGGAACGACCTGTGGATCAAGAGCAAATTCCGGCAGGCCATCATCAATACCTTCATCATCAGTGCGCTGAAGGTGGGCATCTGTTTTCCGCTGGGCATCATCCTGGCGCTGATGATCAACGAGGTCCGCAGCAATATCGCCAAGAAAACCCTGCAGACGGTGATGTATCTGCCGCATTTCATCAGCTGGGTTGTTGTCGGCGCGCTGTTCATGAACATCATGGGCACGACCGGCATCGTGAACCAGATCATCGTCTCCCTCGGCGGGCAGCCGCAGAAATTCTTCATGGACAACCGATGGTTCCGTTTCCTGCTGGTGCTCTCGAGCGCCTGGAAGGAGACGGGGTGGAATACCATCGTATATCTGGCGGCGATGGCGAGCATCGATCCGGAACTGTACGAGGCGGCGAAAATCGACCGGGCGAACCGTTTCCAGCAGATCATCCATGTGACGCTGCCGGGCATCGCGAGCACCATCGTGATGATGCTGATCCTGCGCCTCGGCGGCATCATGGACGCGGGCTTCAGCCAGATCCTGGTCATGTACAATTCCACGGTCTACAAATCCGGCGATATCATCGGCACCTACATCTACCGCGAGGGCATCGGCAAATTCAACTGGAGCCAGGGCACCATCGTGGGCATGTTCAATTCCGTCATCAACATGCTGCTGCTGCTCGGCGGAAACTGGCTCAGCCGCAGGCTGACGGACCGCAGCATCTGGTAAGGGGAGGAACATATGGTACAGGAAAAGAAGACCTCCATTACATACGGGCTTTCAACCGGGGAAAAGGCGTTCGGGATCGTCAATTTCGTCATCCTGGTGTTCCTGGGATTGCTGATGCTATTCCCGTTCGTGAACCTGATCGCGAAGTCCTTTTCCAGCAACACGGCGATCACGACCGGACAGGTCACTTTCCTGCCCAGGGATTTCCAGACCGGCACCTACCGGTATGTGATGCGGCAGAGCCAGTTCTGGTCCTCCATCAAAATTTCCGTCATCGTTACCCTGTGCGGCACCTTCGGCGCGCTTACGATGAGCTGCATCACGGCCTACCCGCTGTCGAAGAAATGGCTGTGGGGACGCAAGGGCTTCGTGCTGCTGTTCATTTTTACGATGCTCTTTTCGGGGGGCATGGTGCCCTCCTATATCCTGATGCGGGCGCTGAACCTGGTCAATACCATCTGGGTGCTGATCGTCCCCGCGCTGCTCGGGGTGTACAACATGATCCTGCTGAAAAACTTTTTTGAGGAGATCCCTGAAGCGGTGGAGGAATCGGCGCAGCTGGACGGCGCGGGAAGCATCCGCACCCTGTTTTCCATCGTGCTGCCCATGTCCCTGCCAGCGCTGGCCACCATCGGCCTGTTTTACGCGGTCGGCTTCTGGGACAATTACATGACGGGCCTGCTCTATATCACCACCCCGTCGCTGCGTCCGCTGCAGACCTATCTGTACCAGCTGGTTACCGAGGCCACCAACATCTCGGCGGAAACGATGACCGCGGAGGACATGGAAATCGCGTCGCTGAATACCGAGGCGATCCGCGCGGCGACGATCATGCTGGCCTGCGTTCCCATCATGTGCGTATACCCCTTCCTGCAGAAATATTTTGTGAAGGGCATGCGCGTCGGCTCCGTGAAGGGCTGATGCCAAACGGGAATTTTACCGGATCCCCGGCCATACGGCCGGACCGGTAAAAATAAATAAGGAGGGACATATCATGTCCAAACGTCTTGTATCTCTGGTTCTTGTGCTGATCATGGCACTGTCGATGGCCGTGTTCGGCGCGCACGCCGAGGAAGACCGCGTCATCACGATCCTTCTGGGCGCCCAGGCAGTCGACCTGAACGACAACATCGTCGCAAGCTGGCTGGAAGAGAAGACCGGCTTCAAGGTCCACTATGAGTATTACGCCAATAACGAAGCGCTGACGCTGGCGGTTGCCAACGGCACGAACGCCGACCTGGTATTCATGAACGCCGCGATGTATCAGACGCTGCAGCCCAAGGGCGCCGCGAAGGACATCAGCTCCTTCCTGGCGGATTTCCCGGAGATCACCGAGAAGATCCACGCCAATGGCTGGAAGTATGTGACGGATGAAAACGGCGCGATCTGGGGCATCCCCAGCGTGGACGACGCCGTCTATACCGGCGGCACCGTGTACCGCACGGATATCTTCGAAGAGTACGGCTTTGAAGAGCCCGCCACCGTCGAGGAATTCTATCAGCTGCTCAAGGACATCAAGGAAAAGACCGGCCTGATCCCGCTGACCGGCACCGAAGCGGTCCAGCCCGTCATCGCCTCCGGTTTCGGCATCGCCTACAACATGTTCCTGGACAAGGAAACCGATACCATGAAGTCCTACCTGCGCAACCCCGGCATGAAGGAATACCTGGCGTTCATGCATCAGCTGTATGAGGAAGAACTCATCGATCCGGACTGGCCCGTGAACAAGTCGGACAATGTGAACGAGAAGATTTCTTCCAACAAGGCCGTCATGACCATGGGCTATCACTGGAGCACGCTCAACTGGGTGAACGCGCTGGTGGAAAGCGGCTTTGAGAAGGCCTATTTCAAGACGATCATCCCGCTGCGCGACAGCGAAGGCGTCCGTCACACCACGGTTTCCAACGCGGTTTCCAACGTGTACATCGTGCCCGCCACCGCGAAGGACGAGGATGTGCCCTACATCCTGTCCATGGTCGCTTCCCGTCTGGATGACGAAACCTACTGGCTGTTCAACGACGGCATCGAAGGCACCCACTACACCAAGAACGAGGAAGGCATCCCCGAACCCATCATGCCCATCTTCGGCGAAGACCTGATGTACGGCGACAAATTCCAGATCGGCCGCAACCAGTTTGTGCATCCGTTCTCCTGGATGGCCCGCGTGCATAAGACCCAGGTGCAGTACGACACCTTCTTCGACGCCAACAGCAAGGCCGCCAAGGACGGATTCGAAGGCAACGTGCTCGCGTTCGCGTCCTTCCCGGCCCAGTCCGAATACAGCGCCGCGCTGACGACCCTGTGCAACGACTATTTCATGACCATCATCGCCGGCACCGAATCCCTCGAGGACAGCTGGGACGAGTTCGTGGCGGAGTGGGAAGCCAGCGGCGGCCTGGAGCTTGAAGAGCAGGCGACCGAATGGTACCACAACAATCCCGATCTGGCCGCTGCCGGTCAGTCCAGCTATTCTCCGTACGCTTCCGTGTTCGGATATGAAATTCACTGATTGATTCTGTGCCTCTTGGGGTTGCTGCACAACCCTTCGAAAGGGGATGCGTCCCCTTTCGGGGGAGTGCGGCAACCCCCTCTCTTCGCCCCCGGCGCGGCCGGGTATCAGGATAACGGGAGGAAAGGATACAGCCATGGCGGAATTGCTCTATCAGCGCGCGCTCGAGGTGCGGCGGGATGTGGATGTACTGGTGATCGGAGGCGGTCCGGCGGGCTGCTCAGCGGCGGCGGCCGCGGCAAGGCAGGGCGCGAAGGTTTTCCTGGCGGAAGGCCAGGGATGCCTGGGCGGTCTCGGAACAGCGGGCTTTGTTCCCGCCTTCATGACCTTCGGGGACGGGGAGCATTTCCTGGCAGCGGGCCTCGGGGAGGAGATCCTCAACCGGATGTGGAAAATCGGCCGGTATGAGGAACTGGGGCACAAAGGTTCCACGTCCATCAAAATGGAAGCGCTCAAGCGTGCCTACGACGATCTTTTGACCGAGGCGGGAGTGGAATTCCTTCTCGGCACACAGGTGACGGACGTGATCCGGGAAGGAAACCGGATCGGCGCCTGTGTCCTTTCCGCAAAGAGCGGCGTATTTGCCGTGAAGGCGAAAATATACATCGACTGCACCGGGGACGGGGATATCTGCGCCTGGGCAGGCGTGCCGTTTGACATGGGTGACGAACACGGGCAGAGCATGCCCTCCACGCTGTGCTCCGTGTGGTGCGGCATCGATTTTTCAAAGCGGTGCATCCGGGATGACAGCCGGGTGGAGGAAGCATACAGGGACGGCGTGTTCAAAAAGCTGGACCTGCACCTTTCCGGTTTCTGGCAGACCGGGGAAGGGGTAGGCGGCGGAAACATCGGCCATGTATGGGGCGTGGACGGAACGGACGAGAGAACGCTGACTTCCGCGCTGGTGGAAGGCCGGAAGATGTTTGACGAATACGAAACCTATTACCGGAAATACATCCCGGGTTTTGAAAACGTGGAACTGGTCGCGACCGCGAATATGATGGGGGTGCGCGAATCGAGGCGCATCTGCGGGGAATATACCCTGACGCTCGACGATTTCAAGGCGCGCGCCGACTTTCCGGACGAGATCGGCCGCTACTGCTACCCGGTGGATATCCATCCCAGCGACAATTCTCCGGAAGCCATGGCGGAGTTCAAAAGGATGTTCGAGGGGCTCCGGTACAAAAAAGGCGAAAGCTACGGCGTGCCCTACCGCATCCTGGTGCCCGTCGGCGTGGATAACCTGCTCATGGCCGGGCGGTGCGTGAGCTG
>CADBNX010000190.1 GCA_902796115.1 uncultured Eubacteriales bacterium | reverse complement strand
GGGATGGCGCCGGAAAAGCCGGGACAGGAAGGGCGCGATCAGATAGAACTGCACTTCCACGCCCACCGTCCACAGCGCTCCGTTGATCGGGCTCAGGTAGTAGGTGGCATAGCTCAGGGTATGGGTGAAGGTCAGGTGCGCAGCCAGATCGATCGCGGCGTCGCGCGCCGTGCCGTATCTTGACAGATTCAGGAAAAAAAAGAACAGCACGTTCAGGGCGTAGGAAGGATAGATGCGCGCGAAGCGTTTCCGGTAAAACTGCCCGATCCCCGGCATTTTTTCCTCCCGTTCCCGGGACGCATAGGGCAGATACAGCAGAAACCCGGAAAGCAGGATCATCCCGTCCACCCAGATATAGCCGCTGCGCAGCAGCGGATCAAGGGAAAAGTACTGTCCCAGGATCACCGCGTGCGGAGTCAGCCAGCTTTGCTGCCAGATATGGAAGGCCGCCACCAGAAAAATCAGCAGCGCGCGCATCCCGTCCAGCGCGTCGATATGCCCGCTGTCCGGAAGCGCCGCGTATTTTTCCTTCAGCCGTCTGAAAACAGCCTTCATTCCGGCACCTCCGCCGGCTTCATCCGGTATACTTTGTTCGTGATCTCATTCTTCAGGTTCAGCGCCTTCTGGCTGTTGGTCAGGATATTGTAGGTATAGACCATTTGGGCCGGATCGTCATGATCGCCGAGATAGATCGCGTACTGCGTCGCGTAGTAGTAATACTTCCGTCCGTCGATCTGGCAGATCCCGTCGTCACCGAAGGTCATCACGAGTCCGTCTTCTGTCTGCCAGACACCCATGATCTCATAACAGGTGCGCTTCAGCTTTTTGCTGCTTACATCCCGGTATCCTTCGATGCGCCGGTAATAGGCAAGCGCTTCGTAGGGCCGTTTCGCTCTGTACAGATCGTCCGCCAGGCGGTACACCGCTTCCGGATAGATCGAAGCGAGGTCCGCGTATTTTTCCGGAAGATATTTCAGGTCGAGCTTCTCAACGCACTCCACCGTTTCCTTCCAGTCTCCGTTTTTATAGGCCTCCCTGGCCGCTTCGTACGCGGACACATAATAGATATCCAGGCATTCCTCGGCCTGCGCGTCCGCATCCCTGTAGCCCAGAATGCGGTTAAACAGCGCAGCGGCATCCGAAAAACGCTCCTCCTGCTTGTACTGCGCGGCAATGCGGTAGACAGTCTCCGCGTATTTTTCCTCCGTGTCCTCATAATCACGGATATCCTCCAGGAAACCGATCGCGTTCTGCGCGTCGCCTTCGTCGAGCGCCTGCGTACCCAGCGCGTACATGCACGCGCGCCAGCGGTCCTGCGCGTCCGACCACTCCCCAAGGTTCCGGTACCGCTCCGCCGCTTCCTCCAGCCTGCCCGCTTCCTCCAGTTTCCGGGCCGTCCCGTAATCCGCCTGTTTGCGGTATTCCGCGCTGTTGAGGTAGTCACCGGTCAGGTCAAACAGCTCCGCCGCTTCCTCAAAGCGCTGCTCGTCCAGCCGCTGCAGCGCCAGACTGTAGCGGGCTGCGGTCATTTCTTCTTCGGTATTCCGCCAGTCGCCCAGGGAAAGAAACACATCGATGGCTTCCTCGTATTTTCCGTCGTCCATCGCCTGCATGGCGCGTTCGAAGAGGATCGTATTCAGCCAGTCCCCGGCATCGCTCCAGTCCGGGATCTCCCGGAAAAGGGACTCGGCCCGCTGCCGCTCTCCTTCGTCATACGCCGCGACCGCCTGATGATAGATGCATTCGCTGATCAGGTCCATCGCGCCGTCCGCATCCGCGATCTCTTCGAGGTAATCCACCGCGGCCGTCCATTCTTCCCGCTCCATTGCTTCTTTTGCCTGCGCCCGGATGCATTCCTGCCACATCAGTGCCGCGTCGTCATAGCTCATGATCTTTTCGAACATCGCGGCGGCTTCCGCCCATTCACCGCGTTCCATTGCGGCCACCGCCGGGTCGTACAGGCACTGGCGCGCACGTCGCAGCGAATCGGAATAGTCGCCCGCCTGCAGGAACCAGTCCGCGGCCTCGGCGTAGTCCTGCGTGTCAAAATACTTGTCACCCGCGGCATAACAGGCAATAAGTCTCTGGCGCTCGCTGTCCCTGTAATCCTCCAGCTCCAGAAAAACCTCCGACGCTTTCTCCGGCTCGCCCGCGTCAAGCAGCGCCGTCGCTTCCTGATACCGGCATTCCAGCGCCTGCGTATCGGCGTCGCGGTAACCGGATATCGCGAGGAACTTCTCTCTTGCCTCTTCCCAGTTCTCTTCGCGGAAGCATTCATCCGCCCAGGCATACCTGGTTTCCAGGATCATACTGTCCGTTTCGCGGTAGCCGGGCGTTTCCCCATACTTTTCAAGCGCCTTTTCCCACTCGCCGGCCGCCTGGTACTTCTCCGCCTGGATGTATCTTGCTTCCTGCGCGAGAACGGCGGAATCCTTATAGGTCCCCAGTGTGTCAAACGCGTCCTGTGCCGCGCGCAGGGACGTATAGGTGCCTCCGTTCAGCGCGCTCCGCGCGCTCCGGTAATCGCATTCCACCGCCATCTGCATGCTGTCCCGGTAATCCTCCAGTGCCAGGAACTGCTCCTTCGCCGCGGCAAACTGGCCGTTCTCCAGGCTTTGCGACGCACGCATGTATTTGTAATACGGGATCCCGTGAAACCAGACCCCGTACGCGAGACCCGCGATCAAAAGCAGCGAGATGAGCGCGGTAAGGATGCGCTTTCTCCTTTTGCGGCGCTTTGCTTTTTTCTGTGCGATTTCGTCCTGTCTGCGCTGCTCTTCCGCCTGCTCCAGCCTCTCTTTTTCTTCCTGCTCGCTCTGGCGGGTAAAAAGGATTTTTTCCACCTGTGCCTTGTTCAGCTTGGTAAAAACGTCGTGCTTGTCCCGGCCGCACCGCCGGCAGGCGTCCTGGCTGGCCGCGTTCGGCCTTCCGCAGACGCATACCCACACCGCGCCCTGATCGGACGGAAAGCAAACCACGTCGCTTCCGGCCAGCTCGCGCATCACGCCGAGCCTTTCGCCGCTCAGCCGCTCTCCCAGTTCATAGCGGCTGGGTTCCGCGCCGCCTCGGCGCCATGCCGTGCCGTCCTCAAACCACACCTTGTCTATCAGGATATCCGCGTCCCGGGCGCTGACCGTTTCCTCATCCGGCACACCGATTTCAAATACGGTTTTCCCCGGGATCGGATCCAGCTGCACCCGTTCCGTGTGGCGTGAGATCATTTCGCCCTTTTCATCATAGCCGCGGATGAGCACCTGCAGACTGGTCACCGGTTTGTCGTCCAGATTGTACATCTGCAGATAGCACACCGGGTGCTCTCCGGTAGGCATCCGGCAGTGCCATACCTCCACGGGGCAGGTCAGATCAATTCGCATAATTCCTCCCGCTGGAATCTCCTTCGTTCACAGGAAGCTTTCCTTTACCCTTACTCCGGCAGCACCAGCATATAGCTCACCAGCCGCATGTTCTCAAAATTCAGGTATGCCGTCACATCTTCGTCCCCGGCTTCCACGCCGTAGATCAGCGACTCCTTTTCCTGTCCGAAATCGATCAGCGCGTACGGGGCGTGCTCCCCGTCGCCGTAAAGCAGGGTACCCTTGTCGCTGTATCCGCCTTCTCCGTGACGGAAACGCCGGATGACGCTGCTGAGCGAATCGCCGCACCGGATGGCGCGCGGACCCTCGACCCATTCCGCTTCCACCAGCACGCTTCTCGCGTGTCCTTCCGAAAAGCCCACCTGCAGCCCCGTCCAGACGCACTGCTCCGTATCCTGCGCCTGCGACGTGCTCTCGGGCGCTCCCCAGAGCGCTTCCGCGCGCTCGCGGGTCAGGGACAGAAAGTCCTCTCCCGCAATGATCAGATCCTCGCGCGCCATCATCTCCAGCGACGCGCCGTCGTCCGACTGCGGCCAGGCAAAATACGCATTTTCCTCTTCCAGCTGTGCCAGCGTGCCCCGGATCGCCTCCAGTTCCGCTTCGTCGGGCGCTTCGGAGAAGGTAACGGTGATCCCGGTCACCGCCGTTTCGTTCACGCTGTACACGACGCTCGCGAGGTTCCCGCCCTCGCAGGCCGC
>CADBNX010000189.1 GCA_902796115.1 uncultured Eubacteriales bacterium | reverse complement strand
GCCTTCTCTTACCTCGACCTGCAGTGGGGCAGCATCGATTACCGCCAGGTCATGGCTTTCACGGACAAGGTGCTGGAAACGTACCCCACCATCGACACCGGGAGGCTGTGCTGCACCGGCGGCTCCTACGGCGGGTACATGAGCAACTGGATCCTGGGCCATACCGACAGGTTCTGCTGCATCGCGACCCAGCGCAGCATCGCCAACTGGGTGTCCATGTACGGCATCAGCGATATCCCGCCGATCTCCAATTTCGAGGTCTGCAGCGCAGATCCGTATTCGGAAAAGGGATTCGCGGAAATGTGGGACGTTTCCCCGCTCAAGTATATCCGGAACGCGAAAACGCCCACGCTGATCATCCACAGCGAGGAGGATCACCGCTGCCCCATCGCCGAGGGCTACCAGCTGTATACCGCGCTGGTGTACCTGCGCGTGCCGGCCAGGATGGTCGTGTTCCACGGCGAAAACCATGAGCTCTCCCGCACCGGCAAACCGGCGCACCGCCTCCGCAGGCTCGAGGAGATCACCGGCTGGTTTGACCGGTATGCGAAGTGACGGGGCGCGGCTGACAGACACGGGAGCGAAATGCCCATGTAACGGACAAACTGAGAAAAAACAGGAAAAACAATCGAACAGCAGGAAAGCTTGACAGATTCGGAAGGAGAGCTGTCATGGATCGGGACATATCACTGTATCAGAAGATCAAATCCGCGGTCATCAACGGAGAATTGCCGGACGGTTTCTCCCTTCCGCAGGATACAGAAGACAAAAGCGGACTTCACTTTGCTGACGGCGCAATGGATGGTATAGCCGTCTACCATATGGTAGGGGCCGAACCCGGCGAAGATCAGTGTGCCCTGATGGAAAGGGCTGTACGCGCTGCCGCTGCCGGATCGGCAGATCAGGCGGACGCACTGTTTCTTCAGCTGGGCCAGGAAGCGCGTGCACTGACAATGATCGATACGCTGCAGGCCTGGGTGATTGATCACCGGCAGGAACTGAACGCGCAGAACCTGTGGAATTATGCCTGTCACGCCATGATGGACGCGCAGGACAGAGAGTGTGTCAAGTTCGGCATGTCTCTCCTGGAGGTGTTCCAAACCGCCGACCGTCCATCGGTGCGGAATGCCGTGCGGATACTGGGTCTCAGTGATGAATTTACCCTGTTCTCCGTTTTTATCATGCGCAGATGGCCGGACGGGAACGAGGAAATCTGGAATCTCGCCCAAAGGGTTCACGGCTGGGGACGTGTTCATGCTGTTGAATGTCTTGAACCGGCAACCGATGCGATTCGGGAATGGCTGCTGACCGAAGGAGTACGGAATCATATCATGTATTCCTATTCAGCCCTGACCTGCTGGCAGAAAGCGGACGCGGCTGATGCACTGAAGCGAGAGCTTACGCGGAAAGAATTTTCCGGAATCCGGGATATCATCGGCGGATTGCTTGATGAAGGCCCTGTACAGGGCATTTCCGCGATAGAGAATGCGAACGATGCGATCCTCGATTTTCTCCACGCGGCACAAAGAATCAGTCTGGCGGCTGAGGATTATGACACGATCCGGAACATTGGACAGTATTTTGAGAATGAGGATTCATCAAGTCCGGAAATCGCGGCGCTCTGTAAGGATCTTCTTCATTCTGAAGCCTGCAGGACTGCCGGCAGCCTGACGGTGAAAACAGAACAGGACGAACCGCGCGCGGAGTGAAGAGGATTGATCGGGTCATTGAAATGAACCGCAGCATGCGGAATCAGCTTCCGTATCCGGTCCGCAGACGGCTGTAGACGCGCCGCCGTGACTGTGCCCGCGGAAAAGGCGCACCGCCCGGGAGGAAGGAATGGAGTTCAGAAAAATCTTTGATACGATCCCCGAACAGTTTGACCGGTACAGGCCCAGATACAGCCGGGAGCTGTTTGATTTCCTGATCCGGTACGCGCGGATCGGGAAGGGAAAGAAGGTGCTTGAAATCGGGCCGGGCACGGGACAGGCGACGGATCCCATCCTGGAAACGGGGTGCGATTACCTGGGCATCGAGCTTGGGGAGCATCTTTGCGCGAAGATGGAGGAAAAATACGGAAGGTTCGCGAATTTCCATCTGGTAAACGGCGATTTCATCACCCATGACTTCGGCGCGCAGCGGTTTGACATGATCTATTCGGCGGCGACGATCCAGTGGATCCCGGAGGAGGTCGCTTTTTCAAAAACCTTCGCGCTGCTCAGACCCGGCGGCGTTCTTGCGATGATGCTGACAAAATCGGATTATAAAACGCCGAACGAAGCGCTGTACGCGGAGATCCAGAAACTGTACGACGCGTATTACAGGCCTCAGATTCCCTATACCCACGGCGGATTCGGGTACGACCGCGCGGCGGCATGGGGCTTTGGGGATGTTGAGAAATATGATTTCCGCGGAAGACGGGAAATGGATCCTGATGAGTATGTTTCCTACTGCGGTACGCACTGTGACCATATCGTGATTCCGGAACCGTATAAGACTCCTTTTTTCGAGGGACTCAGGAACGCGGTCGCGCAGAACGGCGGAAGGATCGTATTTGAAGACACCTACGTTCTGTATCTGACAAGAAAGCCGCCCGACGCGGCAGCTGCCGCGGGCACGGCCCATGCCGGCCGCGGATTGTGAAAACAAACGGAGGAGAAGCAGGATGCGTCAGGGCGGACGGAAGGCCATGATCGCTGCCGTATGCGTGTTTGTTCTCGGCGCCGCGGCATTCCTTTATACGTTCTTCCAGCCTCACTTGACGGCGACCGTCGTGTCGCTCGGAAGAGTGACATCGGCCAAAGGAACGTCCATGAAGAACAACGCAAGAGGCAGGACATATCCCGTACAGCCTCTTACCGTCGTCTTTACGGATCGCGACGGCACGGAACGGACGGTCCGGATCGACTATGCCCGCCCGCCGGAAACGCTCGCGCCGGGCGGGCAGATCGAGATTGCCTGGGATTTGAGCAGGTACATCCCGTATCCATGGAAGGGACTGCGCCTGTTCGGCGGTTGCCTGATGCTGGCCGCGGCGCTCTTCCTTGGCTTTTCATGGCTTGACAGAAAACCGAAAACAGCGGAAGCGGGGAGAAAACCATGAACAGAAAACTCGTCTGGGGCGTGCCCGTCGCGATGTTGATCGCGGGGCTGATCATCGTGCTGCTCGCTTATGCGCAGCCTGCCCGCGTCGCGAACGTTACGGAACGGGGCGAGGTGTACTATACGCCTGCAAAGCGGGTCGGGCGATCACGGCGGTCCGCACGGTACAGAGCGACGCTGACGGTGGTATACGGGAACGACGAGGGAGAAATACAGGCCCGGGTCGATTTTTCCACGACGGATTTGCGGAAGATCCCGAAGCCGGGCGATGAGATCGCCGTCACTCCCTGGCTGAACGGGATGGTGCCCCATCCGAACCGGATCCTGATCGGCATCGGCGGGACAGGCATTGTGATCGGCGGATTGTTTCTGTTCCTTTTCCTGCTGACCGCGTGGAGCCTGAAACGGCAAAGGAAGCTTCACGGAGAGGGGCGGGAGGAATGAAAGCCTTTTATCATCTGCCCGGTCTGTTTGAATTTACCGCGCTGTACGGCGTTTTCCTGCCGCTGTTCCGCGAGCACCGGGAGTACTTTTACG
>CADBNX010000188.1 GCA_902796115.1 uncultured Eubacteriales bacterium | reverse complement strand
GTTGCAGGTGTAGTCACCGTTGGAGGACTTGTTGTTGTACACATAGTCCAGCGTGGTGATGTCGAAGCTGTCGATCATCGAATAGGTATCCGGAGCAGCTTCTTCGGCAACGGCAAAGCTCAGGCAGCTGAGCGCGAGCATCGCCGCAAGCAGCAGAGAGAGAAACTTTTTCATGTTCTCTACCTCCATAAAAAATTATCTTCTCTGTCCCGGAAAGGGACAGGAGGAAGCGCACAATGCTGTGAACGCACACATATCGCATGCGCGCTGCAAATCACAGCGTACGAGCCATTATACAAAAAAAATACAGGCATTGCAAGATTTTCAGGCGCTGTATGCCCCTGCCGAGGGGAGAACAGCCGTGATTTTTTGTATAAAAATTGTATTTTTGGCGGCGAACCGGGCCGGATCCCGCTTTCATCGGGTACAATGAAAACAGGTCCGGTTCATTGCGAAGAATTGTTCAATCATGATCATGAAAGGAAAAAAACGGAATGACGAACGCGCTGAAAACCCTCTGTGATTATATCAAAGCAAGCCCGACGCCGTGGCATGCCGCGTCCTGTGCGGAAAAGCGGCTGCGGGAGTGCGGCTTTGCCCCGCTTTCGATGCGGGAAAACTGGCGCCTGGAAGGGGGCGGCAGGTACTTTGTGCGCCCCTTCGGCACCACGCTGTACGCGTTTGTATGCGGGCAGGATGAGCCGCTTTCGGCGCCGAGGCTCGCGGGCGCGCATCTCGATTTTCCGGCCATCCGGCTCAAGCCCGATCCCGGCGCGGTGCGCAGGGGCGCGCTGCAGCTGACGACGGAGGTATACGGCGGCCCGATTCTGAACACCTGGTTTGACCGTCCGCTGTCCCTGGCCGGGAAAATCGTGTGGCGGGGCGGCGACGGACGGACGGAGAGCCGGCTGATCGATCTGAAACGGCCCGTCGCGTACATCCCGAACCTGGCGGTGCACATGAACCGGGGCGTCAACGAAAACGGCGCGCCGGTGGACAGGCAGAAGGACCTGCAGCCCGTGATCGCCCTGACGGAGGAGAAGGACGGGGCGGCGTTCAAGGGGATGCTGTGCGCCGAGGCCGGGATCCCGGAGGGGAGCATGCTGGACTGGGACCTGTCGCTCTACAACCCCGCGGAGCCCTGCCTGACCGGCTGGAGGGGGGAATTCCTCTCCTCGCCGCGGCTGGACGATCTTTCCTCCGCGGCGGCGCTGCTGGACGGGCTGCTCGCCTGCGAAGGGAAGAGGGGCCTTGCCGTGCTCTGCCTGTTCGATAACGAGGAAATCGGTTCCCGCACCAAGCAGGGCGCGGATTCCGACCTGCCGAAGCTGATACTGCAGAAAATCTGGAAGGCGTTCGGGAAGGACAGTGTGGAATGTCTGAGTGATCTGACGGCTGGCATGATCCTTTCCGCGGACGTGGCTCACGCCTGGCATCCGAACTATCCGAACGTGTACGACGACAAAAACTCCCCGCTGCTGGGCAGGGGCTTCGTGCTGAAAACGGCCAGCAACCAGTCCTATGCCTGGGACTGCGGGGCGCTGGCGGAAGCGGAAAACCTGTGCATCACACATCATATCCCCTATCAGCGTTTCGCGAAGCATTCGAACCAGCAGGGCGGGGGCACCATCGGGTCGATCATCTCCGCGCATCTGCCCATGCCGGCAGTGGATCTGGGCGTGGGGCTGCTCGCGATGCATTCCGCGACGGAATTCATGGCGGCGGCGGATCAGCAGAGCCTGGCGGATTTTGCCGGTGTGTTTTACAATTCGGACGGGATGTGAATACGGCGTCCCATGCGGGAGGAGGTACAGCATGCGGTATATTTGTTCAATCTGCGGATACGTGTATGACGAGGCGGAAAACGTGCCCTGGACGGCGCTGCCGGAGGACTGGAAATGCCCCCTGTGCGGAGCAGCCAAAGCCGACTTTGCGCCTGAGGGAGGCGCGTCCGCCGCGGCGGACGGCAGAGCGGTCAGCCCTGAGCAGATGGATATGAAGCCCCTGAACGCCGTCGAAACCGCGGTGCTCTTAACAAGCCTTGCCAAAGGATGCGACAAGCAGTACCTGCCCGATCAGGCGTCGGCTTTCCGGAAGCTGGCGGCCTGGTTCGAAGCGCGGGGGGAGGGAGCGCCCGATCCGTCCTTCGGGCAGCTGGCGGATATGATCGGCGCCGATCTGAACGGGAGCTTTCCCGCCGCGGACGCCGTGTCCCGTGCGAAGGGTGACCGCGGCGCCCTGCGCAGCCTGGCGTGGAGCGAAAAAGTGACGCGCATCCTCAGGACCCTGCTGGAGCGCTATGCCCGTGAGGGGGACGCCATGCTTGAAAACACGGGCGTATACGTCTGCACGATCTGCGGCTTCGTGTATGTCGGAAATGATCTGCCGCCGGTTTGCCCGGTGTGCAGGGTGCCCAATCGGAAATTCGAAAAGATCGGAGGATAAGCGCATGAGCGGAAAAGTAGCGGTCCGGAACGTCCGGCTGTGTGAAAAAGACTGTCTGTGCCTTTATGTCTGCCCTACCGGGGCGTCGGATACGGAAAACAGCGTGATCGACAGGGAAAAATGCATCGGCTGCGGCGCGTGCGCGGAAGCCTGTCCCGCGAATGCGATCAGCCTTGTGCCGCGCGAATATCCTCCGCAGCAGAAAAAAACGGAGGAAGTGACCGCGGCGCTGCGGTATCTGGCGCACAGCAAGGCGCGGCAGGAAACGATCGCGGCCGGCCTGCCCGGCCCGCTTGCGGAAGCGGTCGGGAAGTCCTGCCGGATCATGGCGGAGGATCTGCTGCGGGAGGCGGGGTATATGCTGCCGCAGAGCGCGAACGTACGCGCCCTGCTGGAGGATATGCTTTCCCGCGCGGATGAACCGGGCTTCCCGAAGGAAGCGGCGGAACTGCTGCTCGGTTCTCTTGAGATGAACGAGCCGTCATCAGCGGCGGAAGAAAAGAGGGAACCCGCCCGGATGCGGAAATGCTCCGTCTGCGGGTACATCCATGAAGGAGCGCTGCCGGAAGGCTTCAGATGCCCCGTCTGCGGGCAGAGTGCCGCCGCGCTTGTGAAACTGGAGGCGGAAGCGGCAAGGAAATACCGGTTATAGCAGAGGGCACCGTCCGGGCGATCCATCTCCGTGCATCGCCCCTGCCGGCAGCGGTTTATTGAGCTGTTCGGCAGCCGAACCGGACAGGCGTATATCATTCACCCGAAAACCTGCGGATATCAGACAGGATCATGCATATACCGTCCACATGACAATCTGCCTCTGATATTTATTGCGTTCTTTTCCACTCTCCCGGGGTCACGCCCACGTGTTCCCTGAAGCTTTTGATGAAATGGGAGATATTGTAATAGCCGACCTTCTCCGCGGTTTCGGCGATGGAGAGATCCTCCTCCCGAAGGATGCGCTTTGCCGCGTCCATCCGCAGCTCCACCAGGTACTCCTTGAAGGTTTTGCCGATCTCGGCGCGCAGCTGACGGGTGATCTGCCTGGTGCAGACGTTCATCGCTTCCGCGACGGTGACGAGGGTCAGGTCGCTGCGCAGGCAGTTTTCCCGGATGTAGGAAGACACCTCGCCGCCCCGCATCTCTTCCTCCTCGCTCTTCGTCTGCTCCGCTTCCGCGCCGATGGCCCGGATCATACGCCGCATGGTATCCGCCAGCGCCTGCGGATCGGTATTGCCGGTGATCTCGGGCAGGTGCGCGGTGCCGTTCTGCAGGGCGAATGAGTGGATGCGCTGCGCCATGGAATTGAGCATATAGATGCACATGATGAAGGACGGGTAATCGCTGTTCGTGCGCACGATCAGGGAATCGAGCAGGGTGAGCGCCTGTTCCGTCCGGCCTTCCTTTGCCATGGGCAGTATGGCCTCAAGTCCCTGTGCCTCGTCGTCGCTCTCCGGTTCGTACCCCGAATCGGAGAGGCGTACAGCGCGGGAGTGCAGGGCGGCGATCGAGGCCGGCGCGATGTCCGCGAGTGTGCGGCAGGAACGGCTCACCTGTACGCGCGCCTTCTGCCCGCGGGCGCCCAGCATGTCTCCGATCATATCCAGGATCTCACGGATGCTGTCCTCTTCGTCAAAATTGACCAGCACCGCGTATCCGGTGCCGCTTTGCAGCTCCGCGGCCCACAGGGAATACTCCGCGCCGGAAAACGCCTCAATCCCTTTCGTCAGATCTTCCGCGGGGTTTCCCGCTTCCAGATGCAGGAACAGGATCGAGAACATGGCGTGCTCCGTTTTGTATCCCAGCTCCTGAAACTGCCTGGAAAGCGCCGGGCTGTCGCTGCCGTTGATCAGCATGATCACCTGCTGCTGTTTCAGCCAGGCCTGCTGTTTTTCCAGCTGCGCCAGCTGCCTTTCCATTTCCCTTTGGGTGGAGGCCATGTTTTCCCGGCTGTCGATCAGAAGGCTCTCGATGGTCTGCAGCTCGTCGCCGCCCTTCGCGCTGCCCTGCGCGTATTTGCGGGAAAGAGCGCGGATGGGCCGGTAGCTGCGCCAGGCGAGCAGCAGGGAAAGCAGCACGCCCAGGAACAGCGCCGCCAGCACGATAATAAACAGCACGCGCTGGGTAACCTCCGTGGAACGGGACGGCGAAAATGCGCGCTTATCCAGTGAAAGCGTCACCTTTCCGTTCGCGGAGGAGGAGGTGACCGCGTCCCGCAGGTCCGCCTGCGTGATCGGTACGCCGCAGTAGCTGAGGGAGAAGGCACTGTTTCCGGCGGTGCCGGTCAGGGTGGCGATATCCCGGGACAGGAGGGCGGTGCTGAGTGAAAACAGCAGCAGACACTCCTCCCGCGCGCTGGGAAGGGAACTGAAATAGAACGGAAAGCAGCAGAGGATGTCCCCTGTGTCCGGGCGCGTCCGGAAGGAGAAGCCCCCGCTTCCGGCGCTGTCGGCAAGGGAAGCGATTTCCTCCTTCGTTGTGCCCAGCACCACACGCAGGAATACCTCGGGCGTGTAGCTTTCGCTGCTGCCGAAAACCCTGCCGGAATTGAGGTACCACAGATAGTATTTCTGTCCCCGGCTGAAGGAATCGCCGTATTCCGAGAACACCTGCATCAGCTCGCGCCCGTGGTAATGATTCTGCTGCAGGTAAAACGGCATGAACGTCCGGCTGGTTTTGATTTTCAGCCGGATGTTTTCCATGGCGTTCAGCTGCAGATCGATGTATTCCGCCGCGGCGGTCACCCGGGCGGTGTAGATCTCTTCCTCGCTTTGACGCAGCTCCCTTGCGGAGAGGGACGTCAGCGCCGCGCTGAGCAGCCCGCACAGGATCAGCACAACGGAAAGGTAGGAAAGCAGATAGCGGCCGAACAGACCGCGGGATACGGAGCGGAGTTTCATAGCGCCTCCCTGTTCAAACATGAAGGGTATACTACAGGATACCATATCCGGCGAGGTACTTTCAAGTCTCCGCGAAGCAGGATCCGGGGCTTATTGCGACAGGATGAAGAATTATTCATCGACCCATATACGCCTTTCCCGGAAGGGGAATTGGGGGAAACCGCTCTTTGGGCGCCAAAGAGCGGTTTCCCCCAAGTAAACAAATCCCGTAAACGATTGCCCTGCAACAGGATCAGATTCGTTTTGCCGAGAAAACCGCCGCGTTATCGTGCGGCACCATGCCCTTTTCAACACCCCACAGCGCCTCGATCTTCCAGCCTTCGCGGATATCAAGGTCACAGGGCAGATCCCTGCCGGTATAGTTGACGGCGATCAGGACCGCTTCGCCCGGGCCGCGCATATGCTGCGTGACGACGACCTGCGGCACACGGCTGCGGGCGATTTTTTCCTCCCGGATCTTTTTGCTGAAGGCACGGTAGATGTTCTGATAAGGCGGCACGCCTTCGTCGCAGAAGGAACCGGGCCTGTCTGCCAGCATCTGCTCCAGCGGCGTGACCAGCAGGTAGATTTCTCCCTTGCCATAGCGGTTTTTCAGGAAAATGGGCCGTCCGTTCGCGTCCCTGCCGGGCACCTGCGCCGTGGTGGGCTCCAGCCACAGTTCCATGCCGTGCGTGACGGTGAATTCCGTTTTCCCGTCTTCCGTTTCCACCTCGGCGGCAATCGGTCCGCGCCGGTTCTGCCGCGTCAGCACCTTTGCCCCGAAGGTATCCTCAAACCCGAGCAGAAGACCGTCGTTGACGGATACATACAGCGCGGCGCCTTCCCTGACCTTCGAAAGCACCCGGCGGAATTTGGTCACGGTCATCGGACAGGGACTGGAAACGGAAGGAATCAGATAGAGCGGCACGTCGGGAAGCGGCTGGTCGTGATAAATGAAATCCGTTTCAAATCCGGCCAGCTTGCTGAGCACGGTTGCGGTCAGACTGACCAGAAGCTGATTCTGGTTTTTCGTCAGGATACAGCAGGCATCCACCTGCCGCGGCGGCAGGTTTTCAAGGCCCAGACGGTCGAAAACCTCCGAAAAAGCAGCCATCGTTTTTCCCGCGTCCTTGAGGGTATCGTCCGATCGCACGAGGCCCAGCTCGTTTTCGCACATGTTCCATTCATAGGGCGGGAATTCCAGCTTTTCCTGGTCGAACGCGCACCACCAGAGCGTTCCCGCCGCGCCGTTGGCAAGCCCGGACCAGAGCCCCAGGCGCAGGTAATCCGCTGCGAGCGCGTCCGTACCCAGCATCTGGCTGAAGGTGCCCGTTTCCTCGATCATGGCCTGCCTGCCGCCCAGTCCCGCGTAACAGAGCACCTGCGCGGTGGGATAGAGCGTGGTGGTCAGCTCGTTCAGCGGTTCGGTATCGCGCTTTGAAAATACCGACGGGTAGGGGTGGGGCGTCAGGATATCCGTCAGCTCGCCCTGCTGGCGCATGCTCCACACGCCGTCCGGCGTGAGGCCATGCATGCCGGAGATCACGGGCCGCGTCGGGTCGTTCATGCGGATGGCGTTCGATACGGTCATCGTCCAGACGTACGCTTTGTTCGGATCGTCCACGTTTGCCATGCAGTTGCATTCGTTGCCAAGGTCCCAGGCGAGGATGCTTTTTTCATTCCGGAATTCCCGCACCAGGCCGCCCACATAGCGGTTCTGCCACATCAGGCACTCCGGATCCGTCAGAATGTTTTTTCCTTCCAGAGCGGGGGGAACGAACAGACGTCCGCTCATCCAGCCCGTCACCAGGCCCACGATCAGTTTGATCCCGTTTTCTTCGGCAAGCCGGCAGAAGGTATGGAGATGCGCGGTCTGCTCCGGATCAAGCCCCTCCGGATTCGGAAGCTCAGCGTCGTCCGCGAACCGGTATTCCCTCAGCTCGCCTCCCTGGCAGCGGGCGGCGTGGATCGGCTGAAAATCCCGCCAGATCGGGAACATGCGGATGCATTTGACCCCGACCTTCCGGGAGAGAAGCTCCAGGTCTTTCTTTACGATCGC
>CADBNX010000187.1 GCA_902796115.1 uncultured Eubacteriales bacterium | reverse complement strand
TCTGGTATTTTTTCCGATTCTGTGGTATCCTTGTTCCGGAAAACAGGAGGGAGAAAGAATGGAGCGAAACGACGGATATATCCGATACGTCGGACAGGAAGAACCGGATATGGAAAAGCATGACGGCGGCCTGCGTCCCGCGGTCGGCGTGTGGAACGTGCAGGTCATGCGCGCGAACCGCGCCCGTCCGCAAGAAGCGGACGGGATCGGAAACACCTACAATCACGCGCCCAACATCACCCACTGGCGGGGGCAGTTTTTCCTTGCCTGGCTGACCAATCCCGTCAGCGAGCATACCGGAACGGGTCAGACGATGCTGTGCACGTCCAAGGACGCCCTCGCCTGGTCCCGTCCGCGGGTCCTGTTTCCGCCTTATCCGCTCGATCCCGGGGTCGATAACGGCCCGCACAGCGATCTGTTTGAGGAAGGCGCGTGCGCCTGCATGCACCAGCGGATGAATTTTTACATCGCGCCGAACGGTCATCTGCTGGCCTTCGGGTTTTACGGTCTGTCCCCCGAGGTGTCCGTGATGCCGTGCATCGGCAACGGCATCGGCCGGGTCGTACGCGAAATCTATCCGGACGGCAGCTTCGGTCCGATCTATATGGCCCTGCACTCCACCCGCTGCGGCTATCACAGCGGAAACTGCCTTTATCCGGACTGGCAAAGCTGCGATGACGCGGCTTTCCGGGAAGCGATGGAAGCGCTGATGCGCGATCCGCTGACGCTGCTGCAGTGGTGGGAGGAAAACCGCGACTGGCCCGAAGCGGATTTCTTCGCCGTCCGGGGAGCGGGAGAAGCTTTCAACTGGTACACGCTTCCCGACAGGCGCGTCGTGGGGCTGTGGAAGAAATCCCGGGTGTCCCTCTCCGACGACGGCGGCAAAACCTGGGCACCGGTCCTGGAATCGCCTTCCCTGGTCATGTCCGGCGGGAAGGTATGGGGAGAAAGGCTGTCTGACGGAACATACGCGCTCCTGTACAATCCCAACACCGATTCCTGCCACCGCTGGCCGCTGGCCGTCGTATCCGGAAAGGACGGCATCGAGTTTTCCGATATGCTCTGCGTACACGGAGAGGTGCCGCCGCAGCGCTACTGGGGCTTCTGGCGGGACTGCGGTCCCTGCTACGTGCGCGGTCTCGAGGGCGGCGCCCATTCCCCGGACGGCGCGCTCTATGTCACCTATTCCGTCAACAAGGAGGATATCTGGGTCAGCCGTATCCCCGTACCGCTGACGGGACGCGCCGCGCAGCATACGCGGGACGATTTTTCCGGCCTTGCTCCCCGCACCTTCGTGCCGGGCTGGAACGCGTACTGCGGCCGCTGGGCTTCCGTATCGCTGGAAAACGTCCGCGAGCCCGGCTGGCGGGATTTTCACGCCCTGCGCCTGCGGGACCGCGATCCCGCGGACTACGCGAAAGCCGTCCGCGTATTCCCGGAAAGCGAAAAAGTGCGCATCCACACCGAAATCCTGCCGAGGCAGAATTATTGGGGCCGTCTGGAAATCGACCTTGAAAACGGCCGGGGCGCCTGCGTGTTCCGGATCATATTTGACAGCGACCGCACCGTAAAGCTGAAGCACGGCAACGGCTTCACCCCCGCGGGGCTGTACGGCGGGCAGATCTGCCGCCTGACGCTGGACGCGGACTGCGTCGCCCGCACGGTCACCTTCGCCCTGAACGATCAGAAAAAAGAAACCTGGAAATTCTTCAACAGCGCCCGCACCGTGGAGCGCGTGGTTTTCCGTACCGGCAAAAAAAGGAGACGGCCTTATCTGGACGAGGACTTTGAATTCCTGCCGCCTCATGATCTGGAAGGCGCGGGCGATCCGCTCGCGCAGGAAGCTGTCTATTATATCTGCGGTTTCACCACCGAACCGCTTGCGTGATCCGTCTCTTTCCGCCATGAAGCAAAAACAGCGACCGCTGATCTTCGGGAGGTACTCACATGCTGTTTGACACACCGCAGGTTCTCGAACATCCGCGATATATCAGTCATCGCGGATTCACGCCCCTCGCGCCCGAAAACTCGATCCCTTCCTTCGAATACGCCGGGCTGCTGCGCCAGTGGGCCATTGAAACGGACGTGCGCTTCACGCGGGACGGTACGGCGGTATGCTGCCACGACGCCGAAACGGCGCATTTTGACCTTTCCCTTCCCATCGCGCAGACGGACTGGGCGGAACTTGAAAAACTGCGCATCAGCGAAGGAAACCGCCTCGCGTGCTTCAGGGACGCGCAGCGCCGGCTTCCGCTCTTTTCGGAATACCTGGCCGTCTGCCGCAGGTTCGGGGCCGTGCCTTTTATCGAAATGAAAACACCCGACGCCGGACGCGTTGTAAAGGAGGTGCGCGGCGCGGGCTTTGACGACGGGGATGTCGTGATGTCCTCCTCCCGCCTCGACTGGCTGCTGGACGCGCGCAGGGAAGCGCCGCGCATGTTCCTGCACTGGATTTTCGCCGACGAGGACGGACTGAGCCCCCTGGCCTCCGCCGGGAACGCCGGCATCTCCTGGAACATTCCGGACGTTTTTTCCGCGCCGCAGGAAAAAATCGACCTCGCGCACGCCATGGGCCTGAAAGTATGCCTGCGCGCGGGAGACACCTTTGACGCCGTACGGACGATGCTGGAAATGGGGCTGGACTATCTCCCGACCAACTGCATGCACGGAAAAATCTGAAAAACCGGACGCCTCATTCAAGCCCGACGGTGATCCGGTCTGATAAAACACACTCCGCTTTGCTTTCATGGGATACTTTTATTCGCCGTTCCGTCTGCTGTGCTCCGCTGATCAGGATCGTCAGCGCTGTTTTTCCGGCTTTGTTAACGATCACAAACTT
>CADBNX010000186.1 GCA_902796115.1 uncultured Eubacteriales bacterium | reverse complement strand
TTGCGGAGATCCTCAATTCCTGGCTCGCCGGCTCGTCGATCCGCCTGGCATCGTTCAGGCCGGACGCGGATCTGGCAGTATCAGAGGCCGAACTGATTTTCAGGGATGCGTCCGCACTGAAGGTGAGCCGCCTGGAGAATGCCGGGGCTGGCGTGACGGTTCTGAATCAATCGGGAAAGGGGATCCCGGATTCGGAAAACGGAAAGACCGCTTTATGGAGTAACGGAAGCATTCCCGTCCCCGCGCCGGATGCGGCGGAAAAAATCCTGTCCGTTTATCTTCCCGCGCTGTATGACATCATCGCGGAGAACGCCTCCGTGCGCGAAACGAAGACCTCCACTTCCATCCGGAATGCCGGAACTTCTCCGCGGTACACGGATTATGTATTAAGCGCGGAGGCGATCAATTCACACTGGCCCCAAGTGGTTTCGCTTCTGGAAGAATCATTTGCGGACTGCTTTTTCGGGGGAGGGAGTCTGCTGTCCGAGTGGACGGAGATTCTCGGGAAAACCGTATTCGTTTCCGAATGCCGTTTCAAACGGATGTTTGATTCCGAAAACCGGGATATGGGCATTCAGTTTACCGGGAACGGCGGGACCGACGGCAGCGGCACAAGAAAAATCACGCTGTACGGCGGATACAAGGCGGATAAAGGGATGTATCTGAGCTTTTCGGCGCCGGCAGTCAGGGGTGAAAACAACGTGAAGACGGTTTTCGGCTGTGCGCTGACCGGTAATGCCAGACAGCGTACCCTGGAAATCAGCGGCAGCTGGCAGAAGAAAACAAAGGAGCAGTCCGAAAGCGGCCAGATCAGCGGGACATTCAGGAACAAACTGGAGGAACGGGAAAGAATCACCGGAAAAGCGGAGCTTACCCGAAAAAAGAACGGGATCACGGAAAAATGGACGGTCAGACCGGATATCGAGGGCAATGAAACGGGGCTTGAGGGAACCGTCGGAGTGGAGAAAATGACCGGCCAGGATAAAACCGCATTTACGGTATCCTGCAGCCTGATGCGGTCTGAAACCGCGCCGGATCAGCCGGAATATACCGCCGCAGATGAATCGGAGAGCGAAGCGGAGACACAGAACGCGGTCATGACGCTTTACCGGATGCTTCTGGCGTCTCTTGCGGAACTTACGGAGGACGAGCGGGAAGCCGTGAGCCATTTTCTGCGCACGGATGCGTGGCTTTCCGACGCAAGGGCCGAAACTGTTTTTGCTCCCGTGCAGACAGAAGAAAATATGGAAGAATGGAGCGTGATTGAAGTTGAAAAATAGGATCCCGTACCGGATGCTGAGCATCCTGTTTTGTCTGGTGCTGCTGGCAGGCGAAGCGCATGCGGTCACGATCACCGGATATACGCTGGAAGAAAAATTCCGCAATCAGATGGTGTCATCCGGCTTCCGGGGAAGCATTTCATTCACGGCAGACGGGGATAGCTTTTCAGGCCTTAATGACGCGGGATGGAAGACAGTTGCATCCATACTGGAAGGAACCGTCCTTGAATTTTCATCGACCATCAGATCTGTGTACAGCAAAGACAGAGAGACCGCGGTCGATATTCTGCGAAACGGAGAAACCATCGGCTCATTCCGGACGGTACTCGAAAACGGGATGATTGCTTTTTCAACCGATCTGCTCAACGAATACGGCATGTGGTATGAGTTTTCCGAAGAGACCGACGCCCTGTCGCTCATTCTTCGTCCGGAGAGCGGATGGCCGGACATGCCGGGCGTGCTTTTCCGCATCTCAAACGCATCCAAAGACTGGAAAGAACGGGCTGAGCGGGCGGCGTCCCCCTATCTGACCAAGCTTGCGATCTGGCTGCAGAATTATCAGGAAATCACCGTGGAAGGAACGGGAAGCGAAAGCAGGCTGCATATGCACTGTGAGATCCCGAGCCAGGACGTGATTACCCAGATGAAACAGATGATGGTGGATTTCTATCTGGACGGGGAACTGCTCTCTCTGCTCGGGGAAGTGCTGACAGCGCAGGAGAGCGCGGCATATCTGATGCCTGCCGTGCGTACGGAACTGAACGCGATGCTGGACAGGCTGGAAATCAACGGCAGCGTGCAGATCGACCGCACCTATGACGCAAACGGAAACATCCTGACAGACAGGATTTCGCTGCCGTTTGCGGAAGGCAGGCGGATGAGCTATCTCGCAGTCACACTGATGAGCAGCGCCGGGGAGGAAGGGTTTTCCGTAAACGGCGCGTGGCGTGGGAACGAGGAAGATTATGAGTTTTCCCTGGAAATGCTGAAAAGTGACGAGAATACGTACACCGGCACAGTGACTGCCGCCTATCCGCAGGAAGAGGACGGTTTTGACGTCAGAAGCGAGGAACGGGGCGGATTGCTGGCAGCGGATCTGGTATACAGCTTTGAGAAAGATGAAGAAACGTATCTCGCCTCACAGGATCTGTGTGAAAAGAGCACAAAGGCGGTGCTTTTGATCCGGCCGCGGGAAGAGGATACTTCCGGTATCGGCACGGTGTCGGCTTCCTTTGTGATGAGCATGCAGTCCAAGTCAAGAAAAACCGCGGCGACAAAGATATCGGCAGCGTTAACGCTTGCCGATCAGGATACGGGAAGCACCATCGGCGCGGAAATGACCGCGAGCACTGCGGAGCGCTGGCAGCCGATCAGCCTGAGTGATCTTGAAAAGACGCCCATGCGCCTGGATACGGTGGACAGGCAGGTGCTTGATACGGTGAAACAGCAATGGCTGAAAAGACTGACGCAGTGGTTCGGTCAGTCCCTGGCGGTCGGACAGCGGTAATCGAAAAAAGAAGGGGCTGCGGCAGCAGCCCCTTTAAACTGTTCAGATGATCCCGGCAAACCGCCGTGGATTGTACGGATATCAGAATTCCGCGTTTCCGACGGTCCTGGGGAAGGGAATCACGTCCCGGATATTGGATACCCCGGTCAGATACATGATCAGGCGCTCGAACCCAAGCCCGAAACCCGCGTGCGGGACGGTTCCGAACCGGCGCAGATCCAGATACCACTGATAGGTTTCCATGGTCATGTTCAGTTCCTTCATGCGGCTCTCCAGCCGGTCAAGGCGTTCCTCTCTCTGGCTTCCGCCGATCAGCTCGCCGATGCCCGGTACCAGTACATCCACGGCGGCGACAGTCTTTCCGTCTTCGTTCTGACGCATATAGAAGGCTTTGATATCCTTCGGATAATCATAAACGCATACCGGGCCTCCGATGATCTTTTCGGACAGGTAACGTTCATGCTCCGTTTGGATATCCATGCCCCATGAAACCTTGTATTCGAACGCGTCGTTGTTTTTCAGCAGCATTCCGATGGCGTCCGTATAGCTGACACGGGCGAATTCCGAAGACACCACGTGCTCAAGACGGTTCAGCACATCCTTGTCCACAAACTGGGTCAGGAAGGCGTATTCCTCCGGCGCACGGTCGATCACGTAGCGGATGACGAACTTCAGCATATCCTCCGCAAGCGTCATATCGTCGTTCAGATCCGCAAACGCGATTTCCGGTTCGATCATCCAGAATTCCGCGGCGTGGCGCGGAGTATTCGAATTCTCCGCCCGGAAGGTCGGACCGAAAGTATAGATATTGCGGAAGGCGGTGCAGTATGCTTCGCCGTTCAGCTGGCCGGAAACGGTCAGATTGGTCTGGCGGCCGAAAAAGTCCTGACTGTCGTCCACTTTGCCGTCTTTGGTCATGGGAAGATGGTTCAGATCCAGCGTGGTCACACGGAACATTTCGCCGGCACCTTCCGTATCGGAAGCGGTGATCAGCGGCGTATGCACATACACGAAATCCCGCTGCGCGAAAAACGCGTGAATGGCCTGCGCGGCCAGGGAACGGATGCGGAAAACGGCGCTGAACAGATTGGTGCGCGGCCGCAGATGTGCCTGTGTGCGCAGGTATTCAACGCTGTGACGTTTCTTTTGCAGCGGGTAGGACGGATCGCACAGACCGGTCAGGGAAACCGATTCCGCGTGGATTTCAAACGGCTGCTTCATTTCGGGAGTGAGAACCAGCTTTCCGGTCACCGTGATCGAAGAGCCGAGGGTGTATTTGACGATTTCCCTGAAATTGTCCAGGCTCTCGTCGCATACGATCTGCACGTTTTTAAAGAAAGTGCCGTCATTCAGTTCGATGAATGCAAATGCTTTGCTGTCCCGAAGCGTGCGGATCCAGCCTTTCAGGGTAATCTGCGCTCCCGCGTCGGGAGTGGAGCGATACAGTGTACGAACCAGGTATTCCATAATCATCCTCTTCTTTTCTTTTATTGCTTTTTCACGAGCAGCCCGAGCAGGCCGGCGCCGATGATGCCGGCTTCGTTTCCGAGCTGAGCGATTTCGATTTTCGGGCTGGGCATGGTTTTGTACATCAGGTAACGCGGCGTGTACTCCTTGACGGTATCCGTCAGGAACGTGCCCGCGCGGCTGACACCGCCGCCGAGCACGATCATCTCGGGATCGAGCATCGCGGTGATATTGTTGATGGCCATGGCCAGGAAATCGCAGTAACGGTGGAAGATGCGCAGCGCGATTTTGTCTCCTTCCTTCGCCGCGTCAATGACGGCCTTTGCGTCGATATCGTCAATGCTGCCGGCTTTCTTCAGGATGGCGCTGTCCGGATAGGCCATGCAGGACTGACGTGCCATGCGGATGATGGCCGTCGCACTGCAGTAGCGCTCCACACACCCGTTATTGCCGCAGGTGCAGGGAACCCCGTTGACGGCCAGCGTCATATGGCCGATTTCCCCTCCGACGCCGTGCGCTCCGTTCCAGGGCCTGCCGTTAAAGATGATGCCGGCGCCCACTCCGGTGCCGAGGGTGAGGAATACGCTGGTGTCACAGCCGCGGCTCACACCGGAAACGCTCTCCGCGTATCCGGCTACCGTCGCGTCATTATCGATAAAGACGGGTTTATTGATGGATTTCTGCAGTTCCTCGCGCAGCGGGATATCGCGCCAGCCGAGGTTTGTGCAGAAGATGATGCGGCCGGTTTTCGCATCTGCGATGCCAGGAATGCCGATGCCGATGGAATGAAGCGATTCCACTGTACAGCCGGCCTGCCGCAGCGCCTTTTCGATACAGACGATCATATCCTGCGCTACTTCCTGATACGGGCGCTCCGGCCTGGTCGGGGTGCTGCACTGGGACAGAATTTTCCCGCTCTCATTCACGATCCCGACGGCAATGTTGGTTCCTCCCAGATCGATGCCTGCATATACCATAAAACTACCTCCTGTCTTTTTTTTGCTGATTCATCATATCGTTGAGCCGGTGATCCAGCTCCTGCGCGGCAGAGTATCCCATCCGTTTCAGACTGAAGTTTCGTGCGGCGACTTCGATGATAATAGCCAGATTCCTGCCGGGACGCACGGGGAGAAGCAGCTGCGGGACCCGGACATCCATGATCGTCGTGAACTCCTCCGTCAGTCCCAGACGGTCATAGGATTTCTGTTCGTTCCAGGGCTCCATGTGGATGACCATATCAATGGTTTTCCGCATGTTTACGGCGCC
>CADBNX010000185.1 GCA_902796115.1 uncultured Eubacteriales bacterium | reverse complement strand
CTCGGTCTGTTCAAATTCTATACCGTTGTCACCTTCGTCGTGCCTGTTCTGGCGCTGGCCGTTCCGCTTTCCGATACGGTTTTTGCTTTCTGCCGCCGGATCCTGCACGGTCAGAGCCCCTTCAAAGCAGACCGCGGACACTTCCATCACAAGCTTATGGATCTCGGACTCAACCAAAAGCAGGCCGTCGCGATCCTGTACGCGATCAGCGCGATCCTCGGTCTCGCTGCAGTTACGCTCACCACCAACGGCGTCATGCGTATCCTGCTGCTGCTGATTGCTATTGTCATTGCGGGTATTGTCTGGGCTTATATCATGAAGACCTTAAAAAATCACCCGCATGTAAATGATAAAACGAACAAGGGAGAACAGCATGAAAGACAGAACGATTAAAATCATGTCAGTCTTCGGGACCCGTCCCGAGGCCATTAAAATGGCGCCGCTTGTCCTCGAACTTCAGAAGCACCCGAATATCACGTCTCTGGTCTGCGTTACGGCGCAGCATCGTCAGATGCTGGACAGCGTTATGGAGCAGTTCCATATTACCGCGGATTATGACCTCGACATCATGTCCGCAGGTCAGGATCTGACTGACATCACTACACGCGTGCTGCTTCGTATGCGCGAGGTGCTGCGGGAAGTGAAGCCGGATATGATTCTGGTTCACGGTGATACGACGACCACCTTTGCCGGCGCGCTTGCTGCTTTCTATGAAAAGATCCCAGTCGGTCATGTAGAAGCCGGTCTGCGTACGTACGACCGTTGGAGCCCGTTTCCCGAGGAAATGAACCGCTCTCTGGTCGGACGGATCGCAACGCTCCATTTTGCTCCCACCGCTTCCAACGAAGAGAATCTGCGCCGTGAGGCAGTAATCGGCGATATCTTTGTCACCGGCAACACGGTCATCGACGCCATGGCATATACCGTTCGCGGCACCAAGTTCTCCTCCGATGCGCTCAATGCGATCGATTTTACGGACAAGCGTCTGATTGTTCTCACCTGCCATCGCCGTGAGAATTACGGTCAGCCCATGCGCAACATCTTTAACGCAATCCGCACGGTTGCCGAGAAGCATCCTGACGTTCTGATCGTCTATCCCGTGCATCTCAGTCCTGTGGTACGCGATACTGCGAACGAAATCCTTGCAGGCGTCGACAACATCAAGCTGATTGACCCGCTGGACGCCGTCGATATGCACCGGCTGATGGCGCGCAGCTTCTTTGTCATGACGGATTCCGGCGGTCTGCAGGAAGAAGCACCTGCGCTCGGCAAGCCCGTTTTGGTGCTGCGCCGTGAAACAGAGCGCCCCGAAGCCGTCACCGCAGGAACCGTCAAGCTGGCGGGTACGGAGACTGATGAGATCGTTTCTCTTGCTGACGCCCTTTTGGAGGACGCCTCCTTCTACAGCAAGATGGCAAAGGCTGTCAATCCGTACGGAGACGGGAAAGCCTGCCCGCGTATTGCACAGGCCATTCTGCACCACTTTGAGCTGACAGAAGAAAGCCCCGCTCCGTTTGTTCCCGGGAAGTCCTGATCACAATACCAAAAATGCGATCAGCGTGACCAAAAACTGCCGGTCTCCGCTTTCCCGATACAGCAGGAACAGAATCAGCAGCAAGAGCAAATCCTCCTGCTCCAGCTCCATATTGGTGAAGCGGTTTATGATCCGCTCAAATGAATGAGAGATACCATTGCCGGAATGCTTCGGCAATGGTATTTTTTTGTTCTCTTCCCTCGTTTCACTGATCTCTGCAGGGCGGTCATTCGGCTCTGTAACTTTCTGCACGCGACCGGTATTCCCCAAATAACGGTTAACCATCAAGAAGCTCACTCCCAAAAGCAACCTCTGCAAACTGATAGATTCTGGCAATCCTGGCTGCCCTCTCCAGCCTGAATCGCCGTTGATCCGAGAGATACGGCCGAAGCGCGGAAAGAATCTGTCCGGAAGCGCTGTCCTCCCCATCCTTCCATCCGCTGATCAGTTTTTTCAGCTCTGATGGAGACGGGAAACCTTCGCCCCCGTCACCCTCAAGTATGGAAGACGCCGTTTTTGCAAGCTCCTCCAGCTCCTTCGGATTCTCCAGCAGGGATGCCAGCGCAGACTGCAGATCATCCATGCTCCATCGCCGCCTTCACCTTCTCAGCCAGACGCTTCCCGGCGTCCGTTGACAGCAGCTGTTCCAGCACAGCCTTCATAACAGCGGGATCTTTGCTGTTTTTGGCCTGCGCCAAAGCTACGGGATCCAGCGCCTGCACCGCCGCCGCAACGTCCTCAGAACCCGCCAGCTTCTCTACCTGCTGAAGCTTGCCGCTCCGCTCCATTTCCTGCCTCATGCGCATCAGATCCATCGTTAAAAACCTCCCTGTTTCTTCTTGACAACTCGAATGCATTCGCTTATTGTATCTATATTCCGATTCTTTTCGAGAGGTGCTTGGATATGATCGTTACTGTATTTTCAGATACCCACGGCAACCCGGAAGGAATG
>CADBNX010000184.1 GCA_902796115.1 uncultured Eubacteriales bacterium | reverse complement strand
GGCCGCAGGCAGGTGCCCGCGAGCGCCGCGTTCGTGCCCGCGGTCGCGGGGCTCATCCTCGCGGGCGAGGTCATCAGGGACCTGGCGGGGAAAAGCAGGGGACAGTCATGAGCAGAACGCTGGACCGGTGCGGAGAAATCGAACGCAGCCTGCTGCGCAAATACCGGAAGGAACTGTGGGCGCCGTTTGTGACGGCGGTGAAGCGCTATGAGCTGATTGCTCCCGGGGACCGCATCTGCGTGTGCATCTCCGGCGGGAAGGATTCCATGCTGATGGCAAAGCTCTTTCAGCAGCTGCACCGCGTGACGGAGGTGCCGTTTTCGCTCGCCTTTCTCGTGCTGGATCCCGGATACAGCGAAAAAAACCTCCAGCGCATCCGGGACAACGCTGAGGTGATGCGCATTCCGATCGAGATCCGGCAGGCAAATATCTTTTCGGTCGCGGATCGGGCGGAGAAGAACCCCTGTTACCTGTGCGCCAGGATGCGGCGCGGATTCCTGTACCGCTATGCGCAGGAAATGGGCTGCAACAAGATCGCGCTGGGGCATCATTTCAACGACGTGATCGAAACCACCGTAATGGCCATGTTTTACGCGTCGAAGCTGGAGGGAATGATGCCCAAGGTGCGCTCGCGGAATTTTCCGGGCATGGAGCTGATCCGGCCGATGTACCGCATCCGGGAGAGAGATATCATCGCCTTCGCGCGGTACAACCGTCTGGAATTCCTCGCCTGCGCCTGCCGCTTTACCGAAGAGGGGCGGGAAAAAGAAGGCCTGAGCAAGCGCAGGGAAATCAAAAACCTGATCGCGGAACTGCAGAAGACAAATCCCGACATCGAGATCAGCATCTTCAACGCGCTGCACGCGGTATGCGTGGATACCTTTCCCGGCTGGAAACGGAAAAACCAGCCGCACAGCTTCCTGGAGTGGTACAGGCAGCCAGCCGGAGGGGAAGAATTGACAGAAACGGAAGAATGAGGCTATACTCCGGGTGCGGGGGCAAAGCTGCCGTCCGCATCCAGGATGAGAAGTCATCGGAAAGAGGGGAAACCATGAGTCGGATCATTACCATCAGCCGTGAATTCGGAAGCGGAGGGCGCGCGATCGGCCAGGCCGTCGCGGAAAAACTCGGCATTCCCTGCTACGATCAGGAACTGATCGAAAAAATCGCGGAAGAAAGCGGGCTGAGTCCCGATTTTGTGGCGGACGAATCGGAAAACATGCCGCGCGGACTGCTCTTTTCCGTGCCGATCTTCGAGGACCGCTCCTACAGCGGCTTTTCGATGCAGGACGTGCTCTGGCAGGCCCAGAAAAAAGTGATCGTGGATCTGGCAGAGCAGGGGGATTGCGTCATGATCGGGCGCTGCGCCGATTATATCCTGAAGGGCAGGCAGGATCTGATCCGGATTTTCATCCACGCGTCCGTCAAAAAACGCGCGGAGTGGGTCATGAAAACCTACGGCGAAACCAAGGACCAGGCGAAAAAGCATATCGAGGAAATGGATCTTCGCCGCCGTACCTATTACCGGCTGTACGCCGATATGAAATGGGGCGCGTCCCGCAATTATACGATGACGCTCAACTCCGGCGAAATCGGGGAAGAAAAGTGCGTTGACATCATCTGCACGCTGTACTGAGAGAGGAGATCAAAGGATGAGCGAACTTCGCGTGATCGCGATGGATCTGGACGGGACGCTGACGGAGCACCGGACGCCTCTCGAAGAAGAAAACCGCGCCGTGCTGAACCGGCTGCGGGTGAAATACCGCCTGCTGATGGTCGGCGCCGGGGTATGCATGCGTATTTTCCGGCAGCTGGGGGAATTTCCGATCGACATCATCGGCAGCTACGGAATGCAGTACGCGGAATTTGATTCCGAAGCGCGGAGGCTGCATATCTGCTATACCGAAACCGCTCCGGTCGACCGGGAAAGCATTTCCCGGAAGGCGCAGGCGCTGCGCGAGCGTTTCTCCCTGACGGAATTCGACGGGGACGGCGTCGAATTCCATGAAACCGGCGCGTTCACTTTCCCGGTGCTGGGCACCCGGGCGCCGATCGAAAAAAAGCTGGCCTACGATCCGGACTGCGCGAAAAGAAAAGCCCTGTACCCCGCGGTAAAGGAAGCCTTTCCCGATTATCATGTGATGATCGGGGGCTCGTCGTCTTTTGACGCGGTGCCCGCGCGGTACGGAAAAGCAAACGCGCTCCGCCGGTATATGAAAGAGCAGGGCCTATCCGCCGGACAGCTTCTCTACTTCGGGGACGGCTGGCAGGAGGGCGGAAACGACCGTGACGTGTACGAAAGCGGGATCCCCTTTATCCGGGTGGACAGCTACCGGAATTTCGGCGCCCTGGTACAAAAAGCGGGGCTGCTGCCGTGAGGCGGCCGTCCCGGGACCGATGACATTTTCAGGGTCATAAAAAGCTGCCCCTACTCCCCGTACAGGAACGCGTGCAGCCCGTCCGCCACGGTATTCAGATCCGCCGTCACGACCGAAGCGTCACGGATGGTTTCATAACGGTACTGTCCCTGCTCCGGCGCGGAATAGGTTTCGAGCGCCGGGATTCCCGATGCCGCCGGCATCAGCAGGCCGACCACATCCTGCATGCTCAGGTTGGTGCTCATATACTCCATCAGCATTCCCGCGATATCAAGCAGCTCGCCGGTATCGTATCCGGAGAGCACTTTGTCCGCCAGCGCCTGCAAAAACGTGCGCTGGCGCTGATTTCTGCCGAAATTATTGTCGATTTTCCGGATCCGGCAATAAGCCAGGGCCTGTTCGCCGTTCAGGTGCACCAGCCCCGCACGCACGTATTCGCCCGCGTCTGCCTGGTTGATCTGCCCTGCTTCTCCGGCCGTGATTTCAAGATCCACGCCGCCGAGCGCGTCCACGATGGCCGCGAAACCCCGGAAATTGACGGAACAGTATCGGGTGATATTCAGCTTCAGGTTTTCGTTCACACATTTGATGGCCAGATACGGTCCGCCGAACGCGTTCGCGGTGTTGATGCGGTTGGTGCCGGCCCCTGGAATGGGCACCCACAGATCGCGCGCCAGGGAGGCGAGGCGGATATTGCCCGTCACTTTGTCAACGGAGCAGATAATCATCGCGTCGCTGCGCCCCCGGTTGGGAGACTGCGCCGCGGAATCCACGCCCATCAAAAGGATATTGACCCTCCTGTCATCCAGCCCTTCCGTCACGCTCAGGTCATCGGCGGAAACAAAAACCCTGAAATCTTCCTCCAGCGCCAGGTCATGATCGGGAATATCCGCGTGGGGAGCGGGTGTGGAAAACGCCGCGTCCGGAGACGGAGAAACCGGGAGGGGTGACGCGGCGGGGAAAGAAGACGCGGGTGCAAAACGGGCCGCCGCGATACACAGCGCGGCG
>CADBNX010000183.1 GCA_902796115.1 uncultured Eubacteriales bacterium | reverse complement strand
CCCGGCAGCCTGGCGTCAAAAACGCGCAGCGCCTGTCCGAGATCCTCCGCCGCGAAGGGCGGCAGGATGGCGTTCAGATCCGCCTCTCTCACACCGGGCAGACAGGTGGGACGCACAAGTCCTCCCAGCGTGCGGCTTTCCCTGCCCGCGAGGAAATCCTCCGCGCGCTGGCACGGCGCCCGGTATCCGCTTCCGCCCGCGCGGAACGCGCGCTCTTCCAGCATGCGCTGGAAAACGAAACCGGCCAGCGGGTCATCGTCACCGAAATCGTCCGGCCGGACGTCCACCAGCACCGCGGCGTTCGCGTTTTCCCCGTCCCGCGCGTAGGGACTCATGCCGTTCACGCACACGCCGCCAATTCTGGAGGCCGCCCCGACCACCCTGCCGCCCGGACACATACAGAAGGTATACACGCCGCGTCCGTCCTTCAGGTGAGCGCTCAGACGGTATTCCGCCGGCGGCAGCGCCGGATGATCCGCGAATTTCCCGTACTGTGCACGATTGATCCGGCTTTGCGGATGTTCGATGCGGAAACCGACGGAAAACGGTTTCGGCGTCATCCGCATGCCCGCGCGGAAAAACATTTCCTGCGTATCCGCCGCGCTGTGGCCGATGGCGGGCAGAAGCCTTTCGCACGGAAGCTCATGGCTGCCCTGCGCGTCCGCGTAGCGTATGGCGCGCAGCGCTCCGCCCCCGACCGTGATTCCGGTCAGTTTCGCCCCGAACAGTACCCTGCCGCCCAGGCGTTCGATCTCAGCGCGCATCGCGCCGACGACTGCCGGCAGGCGGTCCGTGCCGATGTGGGGATGCGCAAGATACAATATGTCTTCCGGCGCGCCGAAACGGTGCAGGGTTTCCAGCACTTCCCGGCACCGCACATCCTTGATGCCCGTGGTCAGCTTGCCGTCTGAGAACGCGCCCGCGCCGCCTTCTCCGAACTGGATATTGCTTTCCGGGTCCAGTTCTCCCCCGGCGAAGAAACGGTCGATCGTCCGGCGTCTGCGGGCCACGTCCTGTCCGCGTTCCAGTACGACGGGGTTCGCGCCGCACTGCGCGAGGATCCAGGCGGCGAACAGTCCTCCGGGGCCGAGGCCCACGACCACGGGAGGAATACGGGGCGGTGAATCCAGCGGGATACGCCGCGGGCGCGCGTTTTGTCCGGATACGAAGCTGCAGCATTTATCCGCCCGTTTCCGGGCGCGCGCCTCATCAGTAAGCTGCAGCTCGACGCTGACGGAGAAATGGACATCGTCCTTTTTTCGCGCGTCCACGCTCTTGCGCACGACGCGCCATGACAGCACCTCTTCGGGCTTTACGCCCGCTTTGCGCGCCGCGGACGCTTTCAGTACGCCGCAGTCCTCTCCCGGATTCAGCCGTAGTTCGCTTACCCTGATCACTTCTGCCTCCCGGAACCTATGATACCAGAAAAACGGGAAAAAGGAAAGAGATCATCCCCCTATTCCCTCGTCAGCTTTTTGATCCAGTGATACCGGTTCACCCGGATGAACGCGGGGACGCACTTGAAGCACTGGTCCGCGTTCAGGCAGATGATCACCGCGATCGGGGACCAGTGCCATACGAAGGCGGCCAGCAGGGAGATCGGGATCACGATGCCCCAGATGCTCACCAGGTCGAGGATCATCGAGTAGCGCGTGTCCCCGCCGCCTCGGATGATGCCGGTGTTGACGGGCATCTGATAGGACATGGTGAACAGCACCACGCTCTGGATCAGCATGTACGCGTTGGCGAGCGTTCGTGTCTCATCCGTGATCCGGTACACGTTCAGCAGCGGGATACGGATCAGGAACATCGCCGCGCAGAGCACCGCGCCGATCATCAGGAACAGGCACTGCAGCGTGCGCGAGTACTCTTTGATCTTCGCGGTTTTGCCCTCGCCGATCGTCTGGCCGATGATGATCGACGCGGCTGAGGCGGCGCCGACCGACGTGACCTTCAGCAGCAGGAAAACGGTGGAGGAAATGGACTGCGCCGCGATGGCGCTCTTGTCCAGGTGACCGAGGATCATGGTCTGCAGCGCGTTGGAAAAGCCCCACAGACAGGCGTTCACCATGATCGGCGCGCCGACGCGCAGGCAGTCCTTCGTCAGGACGCGGTCCGCGCTTCTCAGATCCTGAGGCGTCATGCCCAGTTTCTTTTCCTTCCGGAACAGCTGGTGCGTCACGACGATGCATTCAACGACGCGGGCCGTCAGGGTGCCGATGGCAGCGCCGACCGCGCCGAGCTCCGGAAAGCCGAGATTGCCGCTGATCAGCAGGAAATTGATGCCCGCGTTGATCACCAGCGAAATGACGGATACCTTCAGCGCGATTTTCACGGACTGGGCGATGCGCATGGAGCCGAGCATCACCCGGGACAGAGCGAAGAAGGGATAGCTGAAGCGGATGATGTTCAGGTATTTTACGCCCTCCGCGGAAATCGCCGCGTCATTGGTGAACAGGGACAGCGTCTGCTGCGGGAAAAAGCTGACCGCGGTAAAGAGCAGCACCGCCACGATCAGGCCGCCGCGCATGCCGATGGACGTGAGCTGACGCACTTCCCCCAGCCGCTTTTTCCCCCAGTACTGGCTGCCCAGCACGATCATCGTGTTCGTGACCGCCTGCACCAGCTGCTGAAAAACGAACTGGATCTGGTTCACGGCCGCCACGCCCGCGAGGGCGGACTCGGAGTAGGTGCCCAGCATCAGGTTATCCAGCAGATTGACGCTCAGAATCACCGCCTGCTCCAGCATCAGGGTCAGAGCGAGGCGCACAAAAGAACGGTAAAACGAACGGTCTTTGGTCAGCATGCGAGCCTCCGGGATCTTTTTCCGGGTTTGAAAACAGAGATTCGGTGCGGGGGCATGCGCCCCCGCACCGGCGCGGTCCGAAGCTTATTGTTGCTGAGAAAAGGCCTGTTCCAGCAGTCCTTCGACAAGGCTCAGTACGGTTTCGGGCGTCAGCATCAGCAGATTCTCCTCATCCCGGATCAGGGAAGAGATGCCCTCGGTCGGAGAACAGCCTGCCGTAAATACGGCTGCCTCCCCGCCTTCCGGATCGATGAGCCGCACCGCGAACGACCAGTTTCCTTCTTCTCCTTCATACGCCGCGCGGATATAGGCCGGCCTCGTATCTTCGGTGCCTTCCGGTGTCAGCGTAACTACATATTCATGATCGGATACAAATGCTCCCACACAGGTGATGGTAACCCCATTCTGCTTGTAGATCATCTTTTCTCCGTCATAGTTCAGCGCAAAATCCTTTGTTTCAAGCCTGCAGGATACCGGCTTTCCATCCTCGTCCCCAATCAGCGACAGGGCGAAACGCTTGCCGGAACTCCGCACGTTCACACTCAGATCCAGGCGCTGTTCGTCGATCAGTACGGAAACCGTCGTGGGTGAATAGCGGTAGGGATAGTACTGCAGCGCGGCGCTCAGGACATTTTCCGCCGCCGCATAGTCCAGAGACGCTTCAAAGGAGCGCATTGGATGCCAGCTTGACACCTTTGCCGTGACTTTGCCGATCATGCCGTCGTCCGTCTCCGCGTGCGCACCGCTGATCTCCGCTTTGAAGGGACGGGACGGATAATCGATGTTCAGGGACCAGTCGGTATCCGCTCCGCGCCTGACAGCGCCGAAAGCGATATCGATGTCGTAATCCCGGGTCCCTTCCTCCGCGGACCGAAGGATCCGTTCGGTCAGTTTCCCGGTCAGGGCAATCTTCCCATTCCGGTCGTTCCGCCAGGTCCAGGCCATCAGGTACCGGTCCTCCGGCACACCGAAATCCACGGCAAGGTCCGCATGGGCAAACAGCGGATCGGCCGTCAGGCTCACGGACGCGGAGAAATCCGTTTCCGCTTCGGCAAGCTGCTGCTTCGCCTGCGGCCACATTTCCTTCAGCTGGTCGGCCGTGGGCACTTCCTCTCCGGACAGCTTGCCGATGATCCCCAGCAGGGAATCGATCGCGGGAAGGTATTTTTCATCCGCCAGGATCTCCTCCATGGCGTCCGCGAAATCCCGCAGCAGCGCTGCGCCCGTCACATTGCAGGTCAGGGAGATCCCGCTCTCATCGCTCTTAAAACTCACGTTTTTCAGCAGCACGCGCTGCGCGAGCTGCCCGAGCATTTCAAAACAGGTTTCCCAGTCGATCGCCGGCTGATCGCCGTACTGCTCCTGCGCAAAAGAAGTCACCAGATCCCGCAGTCCCTCCAGGATGGCAGGCACGTCATCCGTATCGATCCCGATCAGGGTCTCCCCCGCCGCCAGATAGATCTCATGCGGGTTTACCTGAAGCCGGAATGTGCCGGGTTCCGCGGAGGGAACCAGAACGGACAGATCCGCCCACGGCTCCTCTTCGTCCGCGGTGCCGGTCAGTTTCGCGGTATAAACGGGATTGCCCTGCACGGTCGCCCCCGCTTCCATCATATCCCTGTCCGGATCAAAACTGTCAAGCAGGGCGGTAAGCCCTTCCGCAAACGCTTCCCGAAGCTGCTCCTGGCTTTCCTCCTGTGCAAACGCACCGACGCCGCAGAGCATGACCAGGATCATGATTGCCGACAATAACCGTTTCATTCCGCAAACCTCCCGAAGATTGATTTGCTACCATTATAATGCGGAACGCGGTCAAAGGCAAGGAAAAATCAGTTTCGCCTTCGCTTTCTGTTGTTCTTTTTCCCCGGCCGTGGTATGATGAAAGCGTGTCATGAAGACACGGAAAGAGGCGATCCCATGCCCTATGATCTGGCGCACCCGCTGGTGATCGGCGTTTCCTCCCGGGCACTCTTTGACCTGGAGGAGGAAAACCGCATTTTCGAGCAAAAAGGGCTCGCGGCGTACACGGATTACCAGCTGGCCCATGAAAAGGATATCCTGCCCAAAGGGAACGCGTTTGATCTTGTCCGGGCTTTCCTGAAGCTCAATTCGGGGGATGAAAAGCTGGTGGAGGTCATCATCGTCTCCCGCAACAGTCCGGATACGAGCCTGCGCATTTTTCATTCCATCGAGGAATACGGGCTGGATATCACGCGCGCGGCGCTGCTTGCCGGAGCGCCCGTAACGCCTTATCTGAAGGCGTTTCAGACGGATCTGTTTCTCTCCGCCTACGAACCGGAT
>CADBNX010000182.1 GCA_902796115.1 uncultured Eubacteriales bacterium | reverse complement strand
GGGGCTTAAGCTCGATCCGCCGGCACGGCCCGACGGATACGGATTTTCGGAGGAGTTATGCTGGATATCAATCTGCTGAGAACCAATCCCGACTTGGTGCGGGAGAACATCCGCAAAAAATTTCAGGACAGCAAACTGCCGCTGGTGGACGAGGTCATCACGCTGGACCGCGAATACCGCGAGGCGCTGCAGCGCGCGGACTGGCTGCGCAACCAGCGCAAAACGCTTTCCAAACAGATCGGCGCCCTGATGGGACAGGGCAAAAAGGACGAAGCGGAACAGGTGAAGGCGCAGGTAGGCGCCATGGCGCAGGAACTTGAGGAGCTGGAAGGCAGGGAAGAAACCTATAAGCAGGAAATCCGCAGCCGGATGCTCGTGATCCCGAACATCATCGACGAGAGCGTCCCGATCGGGAAGGACGACAGCGAAAACGTGGAGATCGAGCGCTTCGGCGAGCCGAAGGTGCCCCCCTTTGAGGTGCCCTACCATGTGGACATCATGGAGCGGCTGCAGGGGATCGACCTGGACAGCGCCCGCAAAACCAGCGGAAACGGGTTTTATTACCTGACCGGCGACATCGCGCGGCTGCACAGCGCCATCCTTTCCTACGCGCGCGATTTCATGATCGACAAGGGCTTCACCTACTGCATCCCCCCGTTCATGATCCACGGCGATGTGGTGAACGGCGTCATGTCCTTCGCCGAAATGGAAAACATGATGTATAAGATCGAGGGCGAGGACCTGTACCTGATCGGCACGTCCGAGCATTCCATGATCGGCAGATTCATCGATACCATCCTGGACGAAAGCGAACTGCCCAAGACCCTGACGAGCTATTCTCCCTGCTTCCGCAAGGAAGTCGGCGCGCACGGCATCGAGGAACGCGGCGTATACCGCATCCACCAGTTCGAAAAGCAGGAAATGATCGTGGTGTGCCGGCCGGAGGATTCCATGATGTGGTTCGAGCGTCTCTGGCAGTACACAGTGGAGCTCTTCCGCTCAATGGATATCCCGGTGCGCACGCTGGAGTGCTGCTCCGGCGACCTGGCGGACCTGAAGGTGAAATCCCTGGACGTGGAGGCCTGGAGCCCGCGCCAGCAGAAGTATTTTGAGGTGGGCAGCTGCTCCAACCTGGGCGACGCCCAGGCGCGCCGCCTGCAGATCCGCGTGAAGGGCGCCGATGGAAAGAAGTACCTGGCCCATACGCTGAATAATACCGTCGTCGCGCCGCCGCGCATGCTGATCGCGTTCCTGGAGAACAACCTGCGCGCGGACGGCACCGTCGCCATCCCGCAGGTGCTGCGCATGTACATGGGCGGCAAAGAGCAGATCGGGTAACTAAAGGAGAGATTCGATGGCCGGTAAAGCAGCAGGCAGCCTGCTGAAAAAGGCGCGGGAAGAAGCAAAACTGACCCAGACGGAACTGGCAAAAAAGGCGGACTGCGGCCTGACGCCGCAGGATATCAGCGAAGCGGAGCGCGGGCTCAGGCAGCTGACGCAGACCCAGCTGAAAAAGCTTGCCTCCTGCCTGCCCGTGACCCAGGCCGCGCTGCTTGAAGCGGCGAAGGCCGATTCGGGCAGCGGGAAAGCCGCGGCCGCGAAGAAGACCGCCGCGGCGAAAACCGCGTCCCGGACGGGCACAAAAGCAAAAACCGTTTCGCCCGCGGCAAAGAAAACGTCTTCCGCGAAAGAAGAGGAGATCAGGCTTTCCGCGGCGGAGAAAAAACTGATCACGCTCTGGCGGGCGGCGGACAGGGATACGCGTGAAAAAGCGCTCACGCTGCTCCGCGGCGCGGATGATCAGGAAGGGAACGGCGGGCTGCTGGGCAGTCTGCTTTCGTCCTCCGCCGCGGCCGGAGCCGGCAGCGTGCTGGCGGACCTGGCCAACGCCGCGGCAGACAAAATATTCGGAGGGAAATAACGCCATGAAGAAGCTGACCGCGTTCCTTCTCTGTGCGGCGCTGTTCTTTTGCAGCGCTTTTGCCGAAAGCGCGCAGACCGCTTCCTACCGGAGCGTGACCGTCGGCACAGACGCGGAGCACGTGGATATGGGGGAGCAGCAGATCGGGGACTGGGACGGGTTTTACGCGTTCCTGGACGCCCTCCCGAACCTGAAAAGCGTGGATCTGTTCGCGACGCCCGTGTACGCGCCGCGCATTGAGGAGCTGACCGGCCGCTATCCCGACGTCCATTTCGGCATGACGATGCGCTTCGCGGAGCACACCGTGCGGACAGATCAGACCGCGTTTTCCACGCTGCACAACAACCAGTCCGCACAGCACACGGAAAAGGATTTTGAAATCCTGAGGCACTGCGACAATCTGCTGGCGCTGGACGTGGGGCACAACCATGTGACGGATCTTTCTTTTCTGCATTATTTCCCGCATTTGAAGGTGCTCATCATCGGCCGGAACGCGATCACGGATATTTCCCCGCTTTCGGAGCTGAAGGACCTGGAATACCTGGAAATGTTCACGAACAAGGTGACCGATCTTTCCCCGCTCGCGGGACTTGAAAAGCTGATGGATCTGTGCATCGCGTATAATGCCGTGAAGGATTTTTCGCCGCTGTACCGGATGACATGGCTGAAGCGCCTCTGGCTGCACAACGCGAACAACTACAACGATTCCGACCCGGTGCCGTGGGAGGTGCTGCGCACGCTCAAAACGGAACTGAAGGACTGCGAAATCGACTCGGAAAGCCACCCGACGGGCGGTACCTGGCGCGAGCATCCCCGGTATTTTGTGATCCGCGACATGTTTGCGTCCGGGGAATACATCCCGTTTGAAACGGGAGAAAAACCATAAGCCGACAAAAAGCACCGCATAAAGATCATGGATAAGCTTCCTTTCCGGCCCGGAGAGGAAGCTTATTGCTGTATACGATCCGGGCTTACAGGCAGATCCGCGTTCTTGCAATCGCGGGGCACTGCGTATGATCCCCTGTGCTTATCTCGTGATCTGACCTGATTATATACAGTGAACAGCGCCTGACGATTGAACGGCAGGCGCCGTTTTGACAGTGCTGCCAGACACAATGAAGGCGTCACACGAAAAAGCGTAATGTTCTTTGCCGGATATAAAACCGGGGAGGAATTCCATGAAAGGAACTCTTCCCCGGTTTTGCAGTTGATCAGAACTCAACTTCCTTCAGACCTTCAATGATCAGATTGTAGGTGTCCATCTTCAGACCGGGCACCACGCTCATAATCTCCTGCGGCAGACCGTTGACACCGATGGCTTTTACATCATACTGACCGCCGGACAGGCCGATACGGAAGCCG
>CADBNX010000181.1 GCA_902796115.1 uncultured Eubacteriales bacterium | reverse complement strand
TCGTTTTCCCCGGCGCGGTCCAGCGCCAGGCAGAATACGGCGTCGCCCTCTTCCCCCTCAAACTGCTTCAGGTAGCGGTTCATCGCGTACTGCTGCACGCGGGCGGACGCAAACACGTTTGTGCCGTACGCGCCCACGCCCACATCGCCCGATACGATAAAATGGATCTGCCCCGCTTCGGTGAAAACGTCCCGGTACTCCCGCGCCATCACGCTTTCCACCAGTTTTCTTTCCTTTTCCGGCCAGGTGCCCGAGTTGTCCAGCGTGATGAACCACTGATATTCCGGCAGATAGATCGTCACCGTCACGCTCAGGCTCAGGGAGGCCTGTACGGAACGGATCTGTGCCCACAGATGCTTCACGCTCTGCTCATAGCGCGTGCCCAGCATATTTTCCGTGATAAACAGCTTCACCTTCAGCAGCTCGGAATCGGACAGATACTGGTACAGGATCATCTGCAGCGTGGCGATGTCCGCCGCCAGCATATCCGCCGCGCCCGCGGTCTCCGTTTTCTCGCTCTCTTCCACATACGCCCGGAACCCGCTCAGCGAACGGTTCACGATACCGAGCACCAGCCCGCCCGCGGCCGTGAGGCACACGATTGCCAGCACCAGCAGCACGGCCAGCAGGGAATGCCGCCATTTTCGCGTTTTTCGCATCTGATCCCCCATCAGGATGCCCCCCGGTGTCCGACGGCCGGAAGCCCCGTTTTTGCCAGGGTGTCCACGGCCCGCTTCTCCGCTTCCTCCTCCGGGACCGGATGCCCCTCGAGCGGGTAGGGCATGCCGAGCGCGCGGTACAGGGAACCCGAGTACGCGTGATAGGGCAGCACCTTCACCTCGCGCACATGGCGAAGCGGCAGGAGCAGGCGCCCGATCGCCCCGATTTCCCCGTCGTTGAGCCCCGGGATCAGCGGGATGCGGATGTCGATATCGACGCCGGTTTCATCCATGCGTTTCAGGTTTTCAAGGATCGGGGCATTTGACTGCCCGGTCAGCTTCCGGTGCAGCGCGTCGTCCGCGGCTTTGACGTCCCAGAGCACCCTGTCCAGATACGGCGCCGCGTCCGCGTAGGCTTTCCAGGGCGCGAAGCCGGAGGTGTCCAGCGCGCAGGAAATCCCGCGCTCCTTCAGCAGCCTGAGCAGCGCCAGCACAAAATCCGCCTGCGCCATCGGCTCGCCTCCGGAAAGGGTGACCCCGCCGCCCGTCTGTTCGTAGTAAAGACGGTCCGCCTCGAGCTCCGGCAGCAGCTCCCGCGGCTCCGCGTCCCGTCCGTACAGGGCCAGCGCGCCCGCGGGGCACTCCTTCGCGCAGCGCCCGCAGGCGGCGCAGCGCGCACGGTCAAAAACATGCTCTCCTCCGCGTATCGTATGCGCCGCGCACAGCCCGGCACAGTGCCCGCAGGATGAGCACTTTTCCGCAAAAAAGGCCAGCTGCTTTTCTCCGCGCAGTCCTTCCGGGTTGTGGCACCACAGGCAGCGCAGCGGACAGCCCTTCAGGAAGACGGTGGTGCGTATGCCCGGCCCGTCGTGAATTTCAAAATGCTTGACCGCGAAAATCCGTCCCATATCCGCTCCCGTTACTGCGCGCGCGCCTGGCGGATGAACATGTCCTGTTCCTTCCGGGACAGGCGCGTGAACAGCGCGTTCCAGCCGCATACGCGCACCTGCAGGCTTTCATAGCGTTCGGGGTGCGCCTGCGCGTCCTCGAGGGTATCCGCGTCAAATACGTTCATCTGCAGGCACTGGCCGCCCTCCTTCATATACACGCGCAGCAGCGCCAGCATGGCCGCAAGCCCGGCTTCCCCCTCCGTCAGCGTCGGGTGCAGCAGCAGATCCAGCACCGCGCCGTTCGGGATGCCGCATCCGGCGAGAAGGGCGGCGGAATGCGCGAGCGCACCGGGCCCGTGCCGGTCCGAACCCAGCGTGGCGTTCAGATTTTTGCTGAGCGGCTCCCCGGCAAAGCGTCCCTCCGGCGTCGCGCCGCAGCCCTCGCCCCACGCGTAGACCCAGTCGATGGAAAACAGGCCCGCGCGGTATACGCCTCCCCGCGCGTTCGGCTTTCCGTTCGTAAGGTCCGCCGCGAACGCGCAGAGCTCCCGCGCCGTCCGGTCCGCCTCGGGGCTTCCGTTCCCATAGCGCGGCGCCTCGCCGCGGATGCGCCGGCGCAGCGTTTCCGCGCCCTGCCAG
>CADBNX010000180.1 GCA_902796115.1 uncultured Eubacteriales bacterium | reverse complement strand
TGCTTCGTACGACGGATCATGGATCAGGTTGTTCAGTTCGTCCGGATCTTTTCTCAGGTCATAAAGGAAATCGTCCGCATAAGCGTCCGACGCGGCTTCGGTCCAGCCGTTCTTCCCGGGAGCATACACGGAATACAGGAAATCCGGAGTCCTGACGCACCGCCCCACCCGGCTTTCACTGATCTGCGCGTATACTTCGTTCGGACGACCCGGATCGTGGGATGAGATGAGCGCGCACAGATCCTCTCCGATCATGGTGCCGCCGGCATCCATGCCCGCGAGGCTCAGAATGGTCCTGGGAAGGCTTTCCGTGCTGACCAGGCGTTTTTCTGTCTTGCCGCCTGCAAACGGCCCGCCCCTGATGACCAGCGGAACGCGAAGCGCGCTGTCGTGGCAGGTGCGCTTGCAGTCGTCGCTTCCGTTCAGATGCGCGTCCCGGTTGCGCGTTCCGAAATGCGATCCGTGGTCGGAAACGTAAATGATCACGGTATCTTCATAGAGTCCTTCTTTTTTCAGCCTGTCGATCACCCGTCCGAGGTTCCGGTCCAGCGCCGCGCACTGGCCCAGGTAATCGGGGTATTCTTCCGCCGCGTTGCCGCCCAGCGCTTTCAGATCGCCCGGCAGTTCAAAATCCCGGAAGGTTTCTTTTGAACCGTCCGGCCCTTCATAGTGTCCGCGGTCATTCTGATGATGCGGTTCGATGTGGGATACAGTCATGAAGAACGGCTTGTTTTTGTCACGCACATCAAAGAAATCCAGCGCCATATCGGTGATGCAGTCGGTTCTGTAACCATTGAAATCAATACGCCGGTTGTTTTCGTCAAACACATACCCGCCGTAACCGTGGGAGGTAAATTCCAGCACGTCAGCCGCCCGCCAGAAGCCGGTGTATCCGCCGCGAAACGCTTCGGGGATTGCGCGGACCGTATGATCCGCGATGCCGCGCTGGCTCGCGAGATGCCATTTCCCGATATATGCGGTTTCATAGCCCGCTTCTTCCATACAGCCGCCAAGCGTCCTGACGCCGCGCGGCAGCAGGATATCGTTCCTGAAACAGCCTGTATCCGTCGGATACCGTCCGGTCTGAAAAACGGCGCGGCACGGTCCGCAGACGGGCTGCGGAGAAAACGCCCATTCAAAGCGGACTCCTTCTGCGGCAAGCCGGTCCAGGCATGGCGTGACCGGGAGCTTCTGTCCGTAACAGCCGACGGTATCGGCACGCTGCTGATCGGAAAAGTAAAGAAGGATATTGCGCATTGCCGCTCCTTTCCGGAAATCCGGCTTTCAAACGGAGGGGGTCACATCTGTCTGGCCAGTATCCGCCGCAGGAACTCCTGGGTGCGGGGCTGTTTGGGATTGCTGAACAATTCCGCCGGCGCGCCCTGCTCCAGGATCACGCCGTCGCACATGTATACCGCGCGCGTGCTCACGTCGCGCGCAAAGGACATTTCATGTGTGACCACCAGCATGGTCATGCCGCCTTCCGCCAGATTCTGCATCACATTCAGCACCTCGCCCACCATTTCGGGATCGAGCGCGCTCGTAGGTTCGTCAAACAGCAGCACTTTCGGATCCATGGCCATTGCACGGGCGATCGCCACGCGCTGCTTCTGACCGCCGGAAATCTGTCTGGGTTTGGCGTTCACATACGGAGCCATCCCGACCTTTTCCAGGTACTGCATCGCGTGAGTTTTCGCATCCGCGCGGTTCCTTCCGAGCACACGCCGCTGGCCCACCATGCAGTTTTCCAGCACCGTCATGTTATTGAACAGATTGAAGGACTGAAACACCATTCCCACCTGCGCACGGTAGCGCGGCGCGGCGGTTCCCCGGGAAAGCATGTTGACGCCGTTGAAGCGTATTTCGCCGGAATCCGGTGTCTCCAGCAGGTTGATGCAGCGCAGCAGCGTGGACTTGCCGGATCCGGAAGCCCCGATGATGCTGATCACATCGCCCTTATCCACGTTCAGGCTGATATCCTTCAGCACCGTGTTGCTGCCGAAGGATTTGGAAAGGCGGCTGATCTCAAGGATATGATCGCTCATCTCATTTCCCGTCCTTTCCGCCGCGGCGTCTGATGTTCTTCCCGTCAAACGGCGTGCCCCGGCCCGGATGGCTGTAGGTGCCCGCCGTCATGGTCAGCGCGTCCTCCTGCACCAGCTCATAGCTGCTGGTTCCGTCAAGCCGCTTCTCCAGCCAGCGCAGCAGGAAGGAGGCCGCCAGCGTCATGGTCAGATAGCTTACCATTTCCACCGTCGCGGAGGGGAAATACAGATAGCTTGCGCCCACCGCGGCGCGGTGCGCGGCAAAGAAATCCGGGAAGCCGATGATGAACATCACCGAGGTGTCCTTGACGTTGATGATGAAATTGTTGCCGATCTGCGGCATGATATTGCGCAGCGCCTGGGGCAGGATCACACTGGTCATGGTCTGCACATGCGTCATTCCGATGGCTTTCGCGCCTTCGCTCTGCCCGGGATCGACGGATATGATGCCGCCGCGCACCGATTCGGCCATATACGCACCCGTATTGATGGAAACCACCACGATGGCCGCTGCCCATACGGAAGTAAACTTGAGCGCGTTATCGGTAAAATAGGGCAGTCCGTAAAACAGGAAAACCGCCTGCAGCACCATGGGCGTGCCGCGGAACACCTCCACATAAATGCGGATGACCGCGCGGATCAGCATCAGGAAAAACCGTTTGACCGGATGCGTGGATGGCCCGCAGGGGATCGTGTTGAGCACGCCGCAAACAAAACCGATCAGGCAGCCGAGCAGCGTGCCGATCAGGGCCAGCAGCAGCGTATTCCGGATACCGTTCACGTAAGCGCTTCCGTACTTGCCCCACAGCTTGACGATATCAGC
>CADBNX010000179.1 GCA_902796115.1 uncultured Eubacteriales bacterium | reverse complement strand
TCCGCCGGGAAGGATATCCCCCTGCCCGCGTTCTGCAAATACATCTGCCCCGCCGGCACCCTGGAAGGAGCGCTGCCCCTGCTCGCGCATCCCGCCAATGCCGGCCTGTTTTCCATGCTGGGCGCGCTGTTCGCGCAGAAATGGATCATCCTGCTGCTCTTTGTCCTGTCCGCAGTTTTCATCTGCCGGGCGTTCTGCCGTTTCCTTTGTCCGCTCGGGGCGATCTACGGGCTCTTCAACCGCATCTGCCTCGTCGGCGTGCGCGTGGACGCCTCCTCCTGCACCGGCTGCGGACACTGTGTGAAGCAGTGCCGCATGGACGTGCGCCGCGTGGGGGACAGCGAATGCATCCACTGCGGCGAATGCGCGGCGGCCTGCCCGGAAGGGGCTATTTCCTTCCGTGCGGGAAAACGGACGCTCCGGAGCGCGGATATCCCGCCGCGGGCGGCAAAACCTTCCCGCCGTCCGTCCCCGGCCGCCGTCCGGGCATTGCTGCTCCTGCCGCTTCTGGGCGCGCTGCTGTACTTCAATTTCGGTTATGCCGGGATGGAAGCGCCGCAGCCTGCTTCCGTTCAGGCGCGGGACGCCGCCGTTCCCGTCGGGCACGGAATCGGGGAACGCGCGCCGGATTTCACCCTGACCACGCTTGACGGGGACGCGTGGACCCTGTCGGAGCACCGGGGAAAAACCGTGGTGCTCAATTTCTGGGCCACCTGGTGCGCCCCGTGCGTCCGGGAGCTGCCGTATTTTCAGCAGCTTCAGGAGGAGTGGGGCGACGAAGCCGCGATCCTCGCCGTGCATTCCGATCTTGTGACCGACGACGTGAACGCGTGGCTTGACAAAAAGGGCTTCACCATCCCCTTTGCCGTCGATACCGCGGGCGTGATTACCCTGTTGGGCGGCTCCGCGATGCTGCCGCAGACCGTCGTGGTGGATCGGGACGGCATCGTGATCGAAAACCGCATCGGCAGCATGACGCCGGAGACGCTCGGCGCGCTGATGCGGCAGGCAGCAGGGCCGTAAAAGGGATCGGGAAGCCCACCCTGTCATATATGTAAATTCCGCGTCCGCCTGCAGGCAAAGACGGCCGCGAAACGTTATCCGAAAGGAATTCATCCAAAGGAGGTTTCGTTATGAAACGCATGCTGATACTCTGCCTCGCGCTGCTCCTGCTTCTGCCCGCGCTCCCCTGCGCCGGCGCCGAGACGCCGTCGGAGACGCCGCTGCCGCAGGAGATCGCGGCCTTCTTCACCGGCAAAAGCTTTGAAAATGCGCAGATCCTGAGCCGGGCGAGCCTGTCCGGTTTCGGATCCGACGACCGCTTCTTCGTGGTCATCCGCGGCAAAAGCAACGACAATATCCTCTATGCCTTCAAACAGAAAAACGGCGCCTGGACGGAGGATTTCCACACCTCCTCCGCCGTCTGGCAGACCGGACACGGCATCAGGATCGAAGTATCCGAAAGCGGCCGGGAATGGACCGGGGAATCCTACAGCCGCCCGCACCTGTACATCGGCCAGGAAAACGACACGGGCGAGTACTGGGAACTGACGGCGGTATTCGAGCTGCAGAAGGGCAAATGGATGCTTCACCGCATCGCGGGTTATACCGGATACGATTCCATGCTGATCCGGGACGGAAAAATCAGCTATTACCGGGATCGGGAAAGCGATCAGATCGCCGGGACCGCCGAAGGCACCTTCCAGCGCGATCTGCGCTACGTCAGCCTGGACGCCATCCCGAAAACCCTGGCGGAAGCCCGCAGAAAGCTCACCGTGGCCCCCGGCCTTCCGGCCTCTACGGAGCTTACGGTCGTGCCCGTCACTTTCACGGACAATCAGAAGTGGGACGTGTATTCCGCACCGGACAAAGCCTCCCTGCGCGGCGCAAACGGCAAAGCCCGCGTTTCCACCAACAGCTGGATCCAGGTGTTCGGCACCGACGGCGACTGGGTGCTGATCCAGTACTCCATCGACGCGTCGCACTACCGCTTCGGCTACATCAGCAGCACTTCCCTGCCGAAAAAAGCCTCCGTTCCCGCGCTGCAGTTCCATCAGACGCCGGTATGGCTCCGCGCCGAAACCGAAATGACCGACGACCCGCTCTACAGCCGGGACGCCCTGCTCACCCTGCCGGAAGGAACACCCTGCACCTGGCTTGCCTCCTTCGGGGACTGGGCGTATATCGAACTGAACCTGAACGACCTCGCGCGCGGCTTTGTGCCGCTTTCGGCCATCACCGCGGACCGCGTCTTCGACATGCGCAGTCAGCCCGCCGACAGCGGCGTTCCGGTGTATGAGGGTACCCTCACCGTCACGCACGACGACCGGCTTGAGGCCGCGATCACCGTTTTCCCCGACGGCCCGCTCGCGGGGCAGACGATCAGCCGCATCCTCGTCACCGATACGCCTTCCGCCTCCCCGCTCGCCTCGCTCCTGCGGGATGAGGGCGGCACCTGGTTCGGCAACTGCGGCCTGGGCGGCGACGTTGTGTCCGTCACCCTGACCGCGCTTGATGAAAGCGGCAATCCCCTGTCTCCCGCCGTGCGTGTGGAGTGGTAAACCCGGAGGTTTTCTATGCGGTACCTGTCGGCTGTGAGCGGCTTTTTCGACCGGTATTTCTCCTGTTCGTCCATCACCTGGAAACAGTCCCGCGCGATCGTGATCCCGCTGATCGCGGAGCATCTGTTCTCGGTCATGTTCAGCCTGCTCAACACGGGCATGATCTCCTCCTCCGGCGTCACTTCCCTGTCCGCCGTCAGTCTGGTGGATTCGCTCAACAGCTTTCTGTTTGTCTTCTATCAGGGCATGGCCACCGGCGGCAGCGTGATCATCGCCAATTACCGCGGCCGGAAGGACGCGGACAGGGTGCATGAAGCGTCCGTCCAGTCCGTCTCCGCGGTCACACTGTTCGCGCTGATCACCTCCCTGAGCATGATCCTGTTCCATGTTCCGCTGCTCCGGCTGCTGTTCGGCGCCGTGGAGCAGGAAATCATGGATAAGGCGCGCCTGTATCTGATCGGCGGCGCGCTCACGCTGCCGCTGATGGGGTTCTATTCCGCCGTGTGCGGCGTACTGCGGGGCATCGGGGAAGGAAAGACCGCGCTGAAAATCACGATGTGCGGCTCCGTTCAGTATGTGCTGCTGAACGTGCTCTTTCTGAAGATCCTGAACATGGGCATCGCCGGCCTGCTCTTCTCCATATCCCTGCAGCGCATCCTCCAGCTCGGCAATACCCTCCTGATCCTGAAGCTGAGCCGCAGCCAGTTCCGTTTCAGGGTGAAGGAGTTTTTCCGTATCGATTTTTCCATTCTCAAAAGCATCGTCCGCATCGGGATGCCCTGCGCGGCCGAAAACCTGTTTTTCAACGGCGGACGCCTGGTGATGCAGGTCATCATCGTGCCGATGGGCACCAACGCGATCGTCACCTACAATATCGCCTACGCGATCATGCTGCTCAATCAGGGCCTGACGTCGCCGGTGAACACCGCCATGTTCACGATCTCCGGGATCTGCTTCGGCAGCAGAAGCGTCAGCGACGCAAGGCTCATGACCAAACGCTTTATGGTGCTCAACTTCTTCCTGTTTATTCTGGCGTTCGGCCTGATCCAGCTGATCTTCCCGGTCCTGATCGGCTTTTACCACGCGCCGCCGGAAACCGTCGGCCTGATCAGGACCTGCCTTCTCATCGCCGGACTCTCGCACCCGGTGCTGCATACACTGGGCTTTACCCTGCCGTCCGTTTTCCGCGCGGCGGGGGACGGCCTCTACTGCACGGTGAGCATCCTGGTCATCATGTGGGTGGTGCGGGTCTTCGGCGGTCTGGTGCTGGGCACATGGTGCGGCATGGGCATCCTGGGCGTGTGGATCGCCATGATCCTCGACTGGGTCGTGCGCTCCGTCCTGTTCCCGATCCGCTTCCGCGGGGATAAATGGCTCAAACACAAAGTGCTGTCGGATTAAGGAAGCGGCGTTTCGCCGACACCCGAAAGCTCAGCTTCCCGTGGAGCGGTAGTGCCTCACCCCGAAACGCCACAGCAGCGCGGTGAGGCCGAAAAACGCGAACCCCGCCAGCGGGCAGAGCCAGATGAGCGCCTCTCCCGCCCGGACCATCGGCCGGCCCAGCAGCAGGCTCACGGGCAGGTGCAGGCACAGCACGATCGGCGCCACATATTCAAACAGCAGCCTTATGGGGCCCGGATACAGATCCGCCGGGTACTGGCACACCTGCCGCCCGCCGTAGGTGAGCACGTTGACCGCCTCGATGGACTGAACAGTGAAAAACGAAACGGACGCCTCGATCAGAAAAAGGCCCGTCAGCAGCGTCACCGTGCCGAGGATCGACCAGAGCAGCAGCAGCAGGCGGGAAAAAGTCCATATAAGACGCAGCCGCGCGGAAGCGGCCGCCAGCGCCGCGGCGCCGATCAGCACGGAGCCTATGCGGCGCGCGTCGATTTCGGAGAGCATCACCTGGCCCAGCAGCGCGCGGGGGCGCAGCAGCAGCGTATCGAAGGAGCCGCTCTGCACTTCCCGTGAAAACACGCTCACGCCCCTGCCGATCCCCTCCGTCAGCGCGAACGCGGTCTGCATCGCGCCGAAGAAAAACAGCACCTGATCGGCGCTCCACGCGCCGAAAGCGCTGAAGCGGCCCGCCAGGATCAGTACCGCCGCGAGGTCGCTTCCGGTCATAATGACCTGCGACAGGGTCTGCAGCAGAAAGGACAGCCGGTACTGGGACGCCCGGCGCAGGTTCATATTCATCGCGTGCAGGATATACCGCATATCAGCCACCCTGAACCGTCAGCAGGCGCAGGTTTCTGCGCCACAGGCGCCTTGAAAACAGCGTCAGCAGCAAAAACCAGCCCGCCTGCACCGAAAGATGCAGCAGGAATTCCCCCGCTTCCATCGCGTGAAGATAGGCGCGGATCGGCGCGTCCAGCAGCTGCGCGAACGGCTGGAAGCGGATCAGGGCCTGCAGACTGTCCGGAAACAGCGTCAGAGGAATGATGTTCCCGCACAGGAACATCATGCTTAAATTGATCATCGCCACGATCCCGCGGCCGTCCAGCCATTTCATCATCACCGCCATGCACAGCAGGCGGATCTGTGCGATGCAGCCGAACCCGAGCGCCAGGGAAAGCAGAAACTGCAGCAGCGCCGCGGCGCTTTCGGGACCTGTCATTTTCAGCTCCCGCGGCAGGATCAGCTGCAGCAGGACGGTCGGGATCATGCGCATGGCCACCCCCACGCTGCTCTGCGCCAGGGTGCGGCAGAACCAGAACGCGTGCAGATCCACCGGGCGCAGCACCGCGTAGGCGATGCTTCCGGTGCGGATCTGCTCCGTCAGCTCCGATTCGGCGCTCAGCAGCGCGCGGAAAAAGATCTGCTGGATCCATACGTAGGTCACCGTGGCCTTCAGGGCCGCCGCGTCCCGGGCGCCCCACAGCGCGATATACAGGTAACAGAGCACCACGCCGAAAAAGCCCTGGGTGATGATGCCGCCCAGCGCCGCGCCGCGATAGCGTCCCTCCAGCTTTGCCCGGATGCGGAATGCCGTCAGATAGGGCCTGAGCACGCTCACAGCTTCATCTCCCGGTACATCCGCGCGATCAGTTCGTCCACATTCTCCTCCTCAAGCTTCATTTCCCTGATTCCTCCCGCAGCCAGAGCGCTCTCCAGCACCCGGCTCACGGGAATCAGCGCGGGATCCCAGGAAACCGTCCAGGCGTCCCCGTTCCGCGCCGAACGCACGCCCTCCGGAAAGCGCGGCGCTTCCCTCCCGCCGTCAAACACGATGCGCAGCTGCTGCATGCTCCTGTAGCGCTCCAGCAGCGCCCCGACCGCGCCGTCGTAAAGCAGCTTTCCGTGTCCGAGCACCATCACCCTGGAACAGAGCGCCAGGATATCCTCCATATCATGCGTCGTGAGCAGCACCGTGGTTCCGAGCCTTCGGTTTTCCTCCTTCAGGAAAGCGCGCAGGCTGATTTTGCTCACCGCGTCAAGGCCGATTGTCGGTTCGTCCAGGAACAGCAGCCCCGGGGTGTGCAGCAGGGAGGCGCAAAGCTCCGCCCGCATGCGCTGTCCGAGGCTCAGCTGGCGCAGCGGCGTGTCCAGAAAACCGCCAAGCTCCAGCGCCGACGCCAGCTCATCCAGGCGCCTTTTCCATGCGGCCTCGTCCAGACGGTAGATATCCCGCAGCAGGGTATAGGATTCCAGGATCGGCACGTCCCACCACAGCTGGGTGCGCTGGCCGAACACGGTCCCGATCCGGCGCACATAGTTTTTTCTTTCCAGCCACGGCACAAAGCCCGCAGCCTCACAGCTGCCCGACGTCGGCGTCAGGATGCCGGTGAGCAGCTTCACCGTGGTGGATTTTCCCGCGCCGTTCGGGCCGATCAGGCCGACCAGCTCCCCTTCCTCCACCCGGAAGGTCGCGTCCGTCAGCGCGTCCACCTTTTCCGCCGTCCGGTGAAACAGAGAAAAGGGCCCGCTGCCGCCCGTGAGGCGCCGATAGGTTTTCGATAAGGCTTCCGCCCGGATACAGACCGCCACAGGCCCACCTTCCTTTCCCGCTGAAAAACGCCCGGAGAGGGCGTTTTTTGTGTTTGACGGGATTATTATAACGGGCAGGCAAAAAATGTCAATCCCGGGACACGGTTTCTCCGCACCGGGAACGCGCGATTTCAGCCAGGATCCTGCCGGCGGACACCGC
>CADBNX010000178.1 GCA_902796115.1 uncultured Eubacteriales bacterium | reverse complement strand
GTTATATTCGCCTTCGGCGAGTGATATTGCTTCGCAGTGATATTCGGCTGACGCCGAGTGATATTGCGCTGCGCGCAGTTTAGAAGGTGGAATGTCTGATCCGTTCCGAAGAGAATATCGGCGTGTGCGTTCTCTCCGGCAACGAGGAGGCGGACGCGGAACGCTGGCGCGTGCGCCGGGAGAAAACAATGAACGCGGAGTGAGCAAGCGCGCGCTTTTGTGATATAATAAACCGAATTTGCCCCGGCCCGGACGGCATGACACCGCAAAGGCACCGTCGGACACCGTCCGTATCCGGTTTCAGCGATTCAGAAGGGATGTGTTTTTATGGGAGTTTTTTCCAGGTATCATCGGTTCCGTGAAGCGGGCGAACAGGCCAACGTCAACAATGTGGCGCGGTTCGGCGAACCGCATCATTCGCTGTTTACATCCACCAAATTCTGGTCTCTCCATCATGACATCGACATTCTGGACGAGCGCGAACAGATGGTGTATCACGCGAAATCCAAATTCTTTTCGCTTCACGATAAGACCGATCTCACCGACGCTTCCGGGCAGCAGGTGGCGCATATGGAACGGAAATTCTTTTCGCTTCATCAGCGGCATTTTGTCACCATGGCGGACGGAATGAAATTCGAATTATCCAACGAGCTGTTTCATATCATCAAGGATATCACCAATATCGAAGGGCTGGGATGGCAGCTGCGGGGGAATATCCTGGGCCTGAATTTCGAACTGTATGACGGGAACGGCGGCATCATTGCCGTGATCGGGCAGAAGATGCTTTCGCTTCACGACAAATACTGCGTGGACATCTATCGCCCTGAGGATGAAAAAACCGTGGCGGCGATCCTGGTGACGCTGCAGCACATGATCCGGGACCGTCAGGCGGTATCTTCCTCTTCCTTCTCCTCTTCCTCTTCCGCATCCTCCTGATCGCGGAAGCGCCGGCGGACGGACGCACCGCCTTTCACGCAGGGATGAAAAACGACCGGCTGTTCGTTATATCGTTGTATCACAAGGAGATACTGTGAATATGAAAAAACACGCATGGAAAACGATTCTTCTGATCATGATCCTTCTGACCGGGATCCTCGGAACCGCTCAGGCGGAAATCATTCCTTCCCGGGGCATGGGACAGACAGGCCTGCAGGCATCGGTGCTGTGCAGCAGCCTGACGCTGCGCGAGGAACCCGATGCCGCTTCCAAAGCGCTGCAGACCCTGAAATACCGGGACCTGATCATCGTGACAGAGCAAAAGGACGGATGGGCTCGCTGCGTTCTCGGGGATGCCGAGAACTCCCCTTCGGGATGGGTGAACGCCGATTATATCGTGATCGATCCTGCCTGGTACCGGACGGAAACGGCAACGCCGGTATACGCCTGGAAGGATACGGCAGCCCCCAAAGTCGCACTGCTGGAAGCAAACACCGAATTCCTTGATCCCGATACATACCTGGCTGTTCTGAAGAAGGAAGGAGAGTGGATCCTCGTCAGCCTGCGCGGCGCGGCGGGATGGATCCATGCCGGAGCCGGAACCGGAAGAATTGACGGCGAACGCTTTGAAGCGGTCATCATGATCGAGGGCATGGAGGAGACCGTCAGATACGAGCATATCAGGAACGAGGCCGCCGGGTTTGAAATGGACTACGATTACGAGCAGTTCGAACGGCGCAGCGAACCGGGGCTCGAACGCTTTGTTTCCCGCTACGACGACTCCGGTCATCCCGAGAATTATCTTGAGGTGAAATACAGCCCGGAGAATGCCGACGCCGCTGCCGCATCCGTCAGCGAGACGCTCTCAAAAGATTATGATATCACTCGGGAAACGGTCATGCTCGACGGCGCGGGCAGCTGCATCCGGATCAACGCCTCCGAAGCCAAAGGCGGCAAGGGCACGCCTGACCTGCTTCAGGCGGTGTATATCATCCCCGCGGCCGACGGCTGCATCGTTGCGGCGACGCATTACACCTTCGAAAGCGCCGAAGGCTTCGGCGTACGGTTCAGAAATATGCTGCAAACCCTGGCGGTCATTGACTAAAAGTCGAGGGGCTGCATATGTTGAATTGCAGCAGCCCCTTTGCCGTCAGATAGGCCGGGCGAAGAATGCTTCCCCGGCCGGTTTTTTGATGAGCGCGCCGCCGGCGTCGGTGTCCTTTACGATGACATTTCCGTCCGTCCAGGTGCGCACGAGGCAGTCGCCGCGGAACCCGCTGATCCGGACCCCGCAAAGGCGGATCGTGTCAAAATGCGCGGCGTGGATGAGCGCGCGAAGATCGGCGCCTTTCCGGATGCCGATCGTAGTGTTTTCAATGGCGAGTTTCAGCGGCACATCCTCGCTTCCGTAGGCGTTGATGGGCATCGATATGCCGGTGGCCGTGATGTTCCGGAAGGTAATGGACTCCAGCGGGCGGTTCTTCTGCCAGGTCTCGTTTCCGGAGAAATTGTAGTGCAGGAAGCGGTCGGCCATGTCGATCGCGCAGTCCTCGATGAGGATGCTGCCCGGCTGTTCCCGGATGGGATAACTGAAATCGGCAAAATAGGTGAAGGCGCTGAGCATATTGGTGCGGTGGCCGGCCGTCGCGGAAGGCACGCTCGCCGCCTTTTCTTCTTTTGTGAGGCTGCCGCGGAAGCAGTACCGGCCGGGACCGTACATGCGGCATTTACGGACCAGCATGTTGGTCGCGCCGCTGCGGAAAGCGCTGCAGGCCGAATTGAGCACGCAGTCTTCCACGAGGACGTTCGTATTGGCGAAGCCCGCGACCGAATCATCTCCCGTGTAGAATTCGCAGCTTCGGATGGTCACGTTTGTTGAGCCCCTGAAATGGACCCCGTCATGACCCGCCAGCACGGTGACGCCTTTCATCAGCACGTTCTCCGCGAAAGCCAGATTGTGTGCCCAGTTGCCGGTGTTCCGGATGGTATAGCCCTCGAGCAGGATATTTGAGCATTCAAAGAACGTCATGCCGTGCGGGCCCCGGTAGTTCTCCTCGCCGAGCTCGTCGTAGGTGTTGCTGCCGTCTATGACCGCGCCTTCCTCGCCGATCACGGCAATATCATGCGCCCGGTACGCCCGGATCAGGGCATTGTTCCAGCGGCTTCCTGCTTTGCGGATATTCGGCTTGACGGACAGATCATAGGCCGTTCTTTTCCACGGCTCGTCCGAGATGTCCTCGGGCGGGATGGCGCAGAGGGCGCGGTAGTGATGGTAATCCATGGGATCGCGGCTGCCCTGCAGCGTCGCTCCCGACAGCAGACGGAGCGTGACACGGCTTTTGAGCAGGATGTCGCCGGAAAGGTATGTTCCCGCCGGCATGACCACGTCCCCGCCTCCGTCTGCGTAAGCTGTGTCAATAGCCTGCTGAATCGCGCCGGTATCCATGGTGACGCCGTCTCCCGCGGCCCCGAAATCCGCGATGCTGTATATCCTGCGCACGGTTTTCTCCTGCCGGTTTGTTCCTGCGTGCGGGTACTGTTCCACGGGGATTTGTTCCTGGTTCATTCCGCACACCTCCTCCGTATGTTTTTCACGTATAATATACCGCGAACAGACTGTCTTTGCAATGACAAACCTGCCGGTACAGCAGTCGGAAATCTACGAGCGATGCTGCGTGAACGTGATGCATATGTGGATCTGGAAGAAAGAATGAACGGCGTTTTTTGGCGGATCACTTGCGGTTTTTCGATTTCCCGGAAACCGCTTGACCTGCACATCCCTATCCTGTATAATAATTACGAAAAAAGGTGTGAGCACATTGATTTTCGAACTGGGAGGACGGCATGGAAATTAAACGGGACATCTATCTGGACCGACTGATCCGGCGGGAAAAAAACGGGCTGATCAAGATTGTGACAGGTGTGCGCCGGTGCGGAAAGTCATACCTTCTGCTCAATCTGTTTCACCATTACCTGCTGGATAAGGGCGTTCAGGAAAACCATATCATCGAGATAGCGCTTGATGACCGCAGCAACAAAGAGCTGCGCGATCCGGACAATATGCTGAAATACATAAAAGAACGGATCGTTGACAGGGATACTTACTATATCATTCTTGACGAGGTGCAGCTTCTGGCGGAATTCGAGGATGTGCTGAACAGTTTCATGCATATCCGCAACGCGGACGTTTACGTGACAGGCAGCAATTCCAAATTTCTTTCCTCCGATTTGGTGACGGAATTCCGCGGCCGCGGAGATGAGATCCGTATCCACCCGCTCTCTTTCCGGGAATTCTGTTCCGTTTACGAAGGCAGCGAGGACGAAGCCTGGGACGATTACTTCACCTACGGCGGTTTGCCGTTGATTCTCTCCCGTGAGACGCCGGAGGAAAAGTCAGAATACCTCATGTCACTGTTCCGGAAGGTGTATCTCAGCGATATCGTCGACCGCCATAAGGTACGAAACCGCGAAGAGCTGGACGACCTGGTGGATATTCTCGCATCTGCCGTTGGCTCGCTGACCAATCCGCTGAAGCTGGCAAACACTTTCAAAACCGTCAGGAAAAATAACATCAGCGACAAAACTTTAAAGAAGTATACGGATTATCTGATGGACGCCTTCCTGGTAAACAAGGCGATCCGATACGATATTAAGGGGCGGAAGTATATCGGTTCCCCGGCGAAGTTCTATTTTGAGGACGTGGGCCTGCGCAACGTAAGGCTGAACTTCCGGCAAATGGAAGAAAACCATATTATGGAGAACATCATTTACAACGAACTGCGCATCCGCGGGTATCACGTGGACGTAGGACTTGTGGAGCAGTTCGGCAAGAACAGTGAGAACAAGACCACGAAAAAGCAGCTTGAAGTGGACTTCGTTGCGACACGCGGAAGCGAGAAGTACTATATTCAATCCGCTTTTGCGATGACCACGCCGGAAAAGCAGGCGCATGAGGAGCGTCCGCTCAACGCCATCGGCGATTCCTTCAGAAAAATCATCGTCGTGCGGGATCATATCAGGGTTCGCAGGAACGAGTCGGGAATTGTGACCATCGGCATCCGAAACTTTCTGCTGGATGAGAATAGCCTGAACCTGTAAGCCTGTTTGATGGGTCTGTCGGCATCATCTGAAATTGAAGGCATGTAGACAAAGAATGCGGGAAACGGTATAACCCGACTTTGACGGAAAGAAAAGAGAACGCCTTGGAACACTGTGTGAAAAATGACGTATGGGATTCTCGGATCGGGATCTGGTAAAGCAGATACAAGAGAATCCGTACTACCAGTACTTCATTGGGCTTGAATCATTCCAACACGCGCCTCCTTTTGCTCCGATATTGCTTGTGGAATGGAGAAAACGAATCGATACTTCTTTAATGACGATCGCGTTTTCAGTCCTGGTTACTAACATTTTCGGTTCTTTCAAACTTGCAGTTGAGGATTTGGAATCGGACTCCTCAACTACGGCGTAATGCCTTGTGGTTAGGTGTTCGGAGCCCCATTTTTCTGAAAAAAGGGAGTTGTTGAGCAGACACTACCTATTCCCTTTTTTCTTTCATTTCCCTTTTATCCTTATTTTCAAACTCGGGAGATAAAGCGTTGTAAAAACGTTTCTCACATGATAGAATTTAGTCGGAACGATTGAATCCGCTAAACTCTTCCAAAAGGAGGGATGGCCATGACGGAAGAAATCTATTCCATGGAATCGCTGGTTTCCATCATTACAGGCCTTTTAAAAAAGGATCGTGCAGAACGCGCTGTTTTGTTCGGATCTTACGCACGCCACGAAGCGGACGTCTTATCGGACATTGATTTGCTGGTCATAGGCGGTGCCGGCTTTGAACCTGCTGATGTTTTCTGCATGGCGGAAGACTTACATCGTACTACTGGGAAAGCAGTGAACATATACGAATTATGCGAAATCAATCAGGACAGTGATTTTTACCGTACGATTCTTCGGGAAGGAGTTCCGATTGCAGCATGAAATACACGGATATGCAGTGAATTGAATGCATCGCTGTTACTGCTCGAAAACTGCTGGATTATTTGACTTCAAACGGTATCACGAAGGAAGAAGTTCTTACACAGGAACCGTTGCGCTGGACAATCACCACGCCGCTGTACAACATCGGAGAACACGCTTACAATCTCTCCGATGAATTCAAAGAAACTCATGCGGGTATTCCTTGGGCGAAAATATCAGGCTTACGGCATCGCCTCGTGCATGACTACGAAAATACGAACTGGTCGCTTATTTGTGCTGTAGTGTTCGATGTACTGCCTGTTTTTTTACAGGATATTGAAGAAATCAAAGGATAATACCCATAACCAAAGGATCAAAGGATGCAGGAAACAGTATAATGGATTCGGCAAAATGTTTGGGAGGAAAGATGGGATGAAACAGACAAATGCTTTCGTAAAAGGGATTGCGGCACTGCTGTGCGCTGTTATTATCCTGGGAATGGGAGCCTTACCGGCGAAAGCGGACTCCAGCGCCATCAAGAGTATTTCTGTATCTTTTGATACACCTTTTCAGCCAGGATATGAGATTCCATACACCTACACTTATACGACTGAACCGACAGTTTATTCGCTGGGGGTTAATAATGCTCATCAGGGTGGCAATTGCAGAAACGGAGTCGCATGGTGGGATTGGACGGAGAACAGACTGCTGAAACCAAATCAATCCAACCTTTTTCAGGAGGGGCACCTTTATGGGGTGTCAATCTATTTGAATACAGACTTATATTATACGCAAAACTTTGGGCCGTGTGATAACGTCGTTACCCGCGTGAAACTGAATGGGTATGAAGCGACTGTTGAAACGGAGATTGAGTTTGATGGGATAGCCGTTGAAATCCATGCATGGTATCAGTTTACTGCCATCGGAGAGATTCGGCATGTGCTGCTTCCTTCAATTCCGACGGTAACCGTTGGGGAAACGCCGGTATTCCGAAAGTCGGGAACCGAGTATGATTCGGAAGACTGTTGGCATATCGATTACTCCAGACGGGATATGGGATCCGAATGGCTTGGCGCGGAACGCTGGTATGACGAAACCACTGGAAAATATATCGATGACTGGGACGTATTTCAAAAAGGCCATACCTATCGGTACTCTGTAGTCATCAGCGCAAACGGATCCGGAGTTTTCAGAACCCAGTCCGACGGGCTGAGACCGGATGTACGTGTGAAGACCGCTGACGGCATAGAGGCCTCGGATGTCGGTTTTGTTTACAGTACATATGACGAAAACGGACTGCACGATATCATCGCAAGCTTCACTGTTCCCGCTTTCGAGACGATTTCGGATATCCGTGTAACCGGAATCACGGAACCGGCCACCGGGGCGTATCCAGATTATACCGTGACAGAATCGGCGGAAGGGTATCACATCCAGGCATATAATGGGGAAAACTGGCAGAACGGGGTGCTGTGGCAGGATAAAACCGCCGAATTTGATCTGACACCGGAAAGCGTTTTTCAGGCAGGGCACACCTACCGATGCATCGTGGCTGTTGCCGTGGATCATTCGGGGTATGAGTTTGCCAATAACGGAACCGACCCGACCGTGAGCGGATATATGGACGGCGAGAGCGCCCAGATATATCCGACAGGCAGCGATATGCGGCATAATCTCGGCCTGTACCGGGATTACCGCATCCCCGCGCCGAATGAAACAATCGGCAGCGTCGCCGTATCCGGCGTCGCTGTGCCCGCGCCCGGGGCAAAGCCCTCGTACAGCGCGAAAGTGAGTACGGACGCGAATTGCCGGGTGAGCAGCGAATCCGCCGGAAATATCAGGAACGGGGTGCTGTGGTATGACGCGACGGAACAGCGCTATCTGACCCCGGATCAGGACGTCTTCATCGCAGGGCACCGCTACCGGGTGTTTATCGATCTTGTGACGGGGAACGGATATGAGTTCGCCACGCAGAGCAACGGACGCTTCAATGTCACGGCCACACTCAACGGAGAACCGGCGGACGTTCAGGATACGGGAGACAAAGAACTGCTGACGGTAACCCAGGCGTTCTCATGCGGTCAGTCTGACAGGATCTACGAGGTTTCCGTGTACGGTCTCACGAAGCCTGCTCCGGGGGAAAAGCCCTCCTACGGCGTAAAAGTGAGTCCGGACGCGAATTACAGTGTGAGCAATGTATCCACCGCAAAAACCAGGAACGGGGTACTGTGGTATGACGCGACGGGGCAGTACTATCTGACGCCGGAGCAGGATACCTTCATCGCCGGACACGTTTACCGTGTATTTGTTGATCTGATGACCGGAAATGGCTATGCGTTCGCGACCCTCAGCGACGGACATTTCGATGTCAGGGCTGCGCTCAACGGGGAAGCGGCAGACGTTCAGGATACGGGAGACGAGGAACTGCTGACGGTTACCCAGGCGTTCTCCTGCGTCCGCCTTCCGGGCGATGCAGACTTGGATGGAAAGGTGGATATGCGGGACGCGCTGATCGTGGTGCAGTTCGTAAGGGGAATGTTCCCTTTAATCAATATGGTTAACGCGGACGTGAACGGGGACGGAAAGGTAGATATGCAGGACGCGCTGCTGATCGGGCAGTTCGCGGCCGGATGGAACGTGGGGCTGAAGTAAGGCAATAGGGAGTAGGGAACTCCGCTCCGCTTCGCTTCGTTCAGTGAAAAGAGAAGAGAGAAAAGTGAAGAGTGCTTAATTCGTTTGATCTTTTTTCGAAAGAGGAGCATGGCCGGGCGAACG
>CADBNX010000177.1 GCA_902796115.1 uncultured Eubacteriales bacterium | reverse complement strand
TGTGTAATAGAACACGCCGTTTGTTTTTACTCCGTATGCCAGCAGTAGATTATATCCGGCCTTGCTCAGGAAGGTTGTGGTTTCGACATAGGGAACCTCGTCGGTCGGGTCTCCGTTGCCGTTGACATCGTTATCCCGGATCAGTTTCCATACTTCAATCCACTCCTCCAGGGTTTCAGGAACCTTTTCCACACCCAGCTTGTCCAGCCAGTCCTGACGGTAGGTCAGCGTGGTAGCCGGTTTATAGGCATTCAGCATATTGATCACGTACAGATTGCCGTCTTCCAGGTTCCTTTTTGCCGCCATGAATGCTTCCGGAAGCAGGTTAATGTAATTGCTGATTTTGTCGAAATACGGATCCAGCGCCATGATGGCTCCCTCATTCGCAAGAACCGCGGCGTCATTGGGATTGAACATGTCGGGCAGGCTGTCTTCAGCAAGCCAGGTGGCCACTCTTTCATTACTGCCTCCCGAAGAAACCCACGTAATGTTCAGTTTCACATTGCAGGCTTTTTCGATCGCTTCCCAGATACTCATATCCCGGTCCGGATCAGCGTGATTGTAGTTTGCGTTTGTGTTCAGCGTCATGTTCAGTACCACTGGTTCTTCGGCCAGTGCAGGCACAAAGCCAATACAGGTCAGAAGCAGCGCAAGCATCATTGCAAGGGTTCTTTTCATCATTGATTCCTCCTTTTTATCTAAACAGCCGTATCGCTGTTTGACTCAATGCGTCAGATTCATTCTTTTACGGAGCCGATCATCGTTCCCTTCACAAAATACCGCTGCAGGAAAGGATAGATGATGAGCATCGGGATCATTGCCACGACGATGGTTGCGTTGGTTATCTGTTCGGGAATCAGGTGTCTTACATCATCATCCGTATAGATTCCGAGCATTTCCCCTTTGGTGGACAGCACCACATCCCGTAGAAGAACCTGCAGGGTATACTGACTGTAATCGCGCAGATAGATCACAGGATTGGTGAATTCGTTCCAATGCCCGACAAGTGACCATAAGGCGATGGTAGCCAGGGTCGCCTTGGACAGGGGAATTACAATCTGAAACAGGATGCGGAAGTCATTGGCTCCGTCCAGACTCGCAGATTCCAGGAGCGAAACGGGAATGGCGTGAAAAGCGCTTCTCAGCACCACAATATTGTAGGCTCCCAGCAATGAAAGGATAATCAGGGACCACAGACTGTTAACCAGCCCCAGGTTTGACATCACCAGGAAGGTAGGCACCATGCCGCCGCCGAACCACATGGTAAGCATGATCATGAAGGTGTACAGCTTTTTTCCGTGAAATTTCACACAGGCCATGGGATAGGCTGCCAGGGAAGTGAAGAACACCGTGAACAAAGCGCCCATGCCGGAGACAAAAACCGAATTGCCGAAACTGGTCCAGATGGAATAGGAAGAGAGCACTTTTGCATAAGCATCGGTTTTAAAACCGAGCGGATAGACGGAAACGGCGCCTGCATATACGTATTGATCGGTGGAAAGGGATACGGCGATTACATTCAGAACGGGGTACAGAATCACCAGAGAGAACAGGAGCATAGCAAATGCATTGAGTGTGATAAAAACTTTCTCACTGCCCGTTCTGCGGATTCGTACCGGATGACTATGGGGTTGGCTTTCTGAACGTGTTTGCGGCTTCATTTGATCACCCCCTGTCAAAACAGAGCCGTATTGCTGAGTTTCTGACTGATTGTGTTGGCAATCATCACCAGCATCAGACTGATGACGGAGTTGAAAAGTCCGATGGCGGAAGAACTGGAGTAATTCATTTTCTGCAGGCCGAGTTTATATACATACGTTGAGATTACTTCCGACACGGAAGAATTCAGAGCGTTCTGCATCAGGAAAGGTTTTTCAAATCCGATGTTCATCAGCTGCCCGACCCGCAGGATCAGCATGATCACAATGGTTTCACGTATGCCCGGGAGCGATACATGCCACATCTGCCGGAACCTGCCCGCTCCGTCTGCTCTTGCCGCTTCATATAATTCCGGATTGATTCCCGACAGCGCCGATATGTATATGATCGCTCCCCATCCGGTACCCTGCCAGATACCGGACAAAATATAGATGGGGCGGAACCATCCGGGATCTCCCATGAAATAGACCGTTGATCCGGTCAGGAACTTAATCAGAGAATTCACGCTTCCCGTTTGAGGAGACAGCAGGGTGTTGAGCATCGCAACGATGATGACCGTAGACAAAAAATGCGGCAGATAGCTGATGGTCTGAACTGTCCGTTTGAATTTCGGGCTTTGGATTTCGTTCAGGAACAGCGCAAAAATGATTGGGAACGGAAAAGCAAAAACAAGCGATTCCAGATTGAGCAGAATCGTATTGCCGACGATCTGTCCGAAGTTCATTCCGTTGACAAAGGCCAGAAAATGCTTCAGTCCCACATATTTGCTGCCGCTGAATCCCTTCAGGATCTTGTAGTCATAGAATGCGATGCGCAGCCAATACATGGGTATATATTTGATGACGACAAAATAGGCTACCACGGGCAGAATCATCAGGTATACATACCGCGTTCTCCATAAATCACGGATATACCGCTGCCTGCCCTTCGCTGTGAACAGCGTCTGTTTGTTTGCCCCATGCAAATCGGTATTCATGCTTCTCCTCTTTTCTTCCTGGAAATCATATCCGGTGTGATTCCCTGCTCATTCAATCTTCGTCTACTCCCGGTTGAAGTCAGCCGTCCATTGTGATTCTTACGGTTTCGCCGGAGAGCGGAGGCTCCTGGCCTGTCATTACCCGATAAATCCGCTCATTTGTCCGGCGGATTCCGGCCACGAACGGTTGATAAGCCCTGTTGCAGATGTCAACCATCCCGAACTGATAATTTTCGCCGTCATACCTGCCCCATAGCGGCTGGTCATTGTACGCAAAATAATGTGCGCCGACGCCGTTCGGATGGGCGGCCATATGCGTCACAAAACGCTCATAGGCATCACCTCTTGCTTTTTGATCCTTCACCCAAAACAGGGAGGGCGACGGCAATCCGGCGTCCAGGGCACCATAATGGAATTCTCCGACCAGCATCGGTTTGTCGAGCGGGATTTCATTCAGTTTGCCG
>CADBNX010000176.1 GCA_902796115.1 uncultured Eubacteriales bacterium | reverse complement strand
GTTTTCGCTGCCGCCCCGCTCCGCGTGTTCGCGGTACAGCCGGCAGGCCTGCTCATGGAACGCCATGAACTGCGCGCTGCGGTACCACCCGCCCCACATATCGAACCACCATACGGCGGTATTGTGCGTCAGGATCCGCGCGAAGGCTTTCTTCATCTGTCCCAGGGAGCCCGCGATATCCTTCGGGCCGAGCCATACCGGCGCGTCGTAGGCGCGTCCCACCGGCGGATCCGCGAACGGCATGCACAGGCTGATGGGCTGCGAGAGGCAGGTACGCACGTCCGCCTCCATGAACCAGGGCTTCCCATGCAGCGCCGCGGACTCGACGGAGCCCTGGAAGGCCCAGTCCACGCCCTGCCCCCGGTTGTCCGTGTAGGTGAAGGGAGAGGCCAGGAAATCCACCGCGGCGCTGCGCAGCACCATATCCGTGGCGTGGTGGGCGTACTCCCGGTCCAGTACGGTGTAGCCGAAGAACGCGCCGATCACCTGCTGCCCGCCGGTCGCTTCCTTCGCCATCGCGCAAAGATCGATGGCCGCCTGCGAATGCGCTTCACTCAGAAACCGGTAGTAGTCGATCACGTACCGCTCCTCATCCCGGTCATGCAGCGCGCCCCGGCTGCCGAACATCCTTTGGGCGGGACTGGGGATCCGCACATCCCCGAAGGACGCAAATCCCATACGCCAGGCGCGGTTCATGGCCTCCGGCGTTTCAAATTTCTTCCGGGCCCAATCCGAAAAAGCTTTCCGGGCGGGCTCGGAATAATCGGTATACTGCATCGGGTGATGGTGCGGGAGGATGAACTCCTCCGTGGAGCCGCATGCGATATGCCATCCGGGCACGTAATCCGCCCATCCGCTTTCATCAAGCCATTTCTGAAAGTCAAACAGCATAAGCCTGGTATCCTCCAGCCACTTGCGCGACTGGAAGGAGTGGTGCACGGGCGTGCCCTGCGCGTCCCGGCACAGTTCCCCCGGGTTGTCCGCATCCCACCAGGACGGGGGCTCCGTCATCAGGCGGGGGATCAGGTAGTCCTCCCCCTTCTTTGCGCCGTCCAGAATGATATGGAAATCCTCATCCACGGCCGAGAAATCGTATTCCCCGTATCCTTTCCAGAAGCCCGGCCGAAAAGGACGGATCCCGCTTCCCTGGTTGATGCCCCGGTCCCCCGCGTACACACCGGTGAAAAACAGGTGCACGCCCGCCTTCCGGAACCCTTCGTAATCCGCCTTCGCGGGCTGGTAGCTCATGTACCCGTACATGGGCATGCGCTTCCCGTCGATTTCCAGCAGGAACGCGTGCCCGTTCCGGACAATTCTGCTCTTCGGCATAGAAAACAACCTCCTTCTGTTTTCCGGATCAATGCGGTATTCACGACTGATATAACTGCCGCGGGGCGATCAGAATCACCCGATCGTCCTCAATTCCCTTTTCAAACCTCGACCGGTTCTGACGGATCAGGTACTGTCTGCAGATCGTTTCAAAAAACTGCCGTACAAACCGGCTTTTGAAATCCTCCTGAATACAGTGGTTCCAAAAAATCTCCGTGTCCATGATGTTTGTTTGCGGCGCGTACCGGAAGAAGCAATCAGTTCCATCATGGTTTGCCGCGGGTCAGCATCCTTTCAGAATGCTTTTTCGTTATTTCCGGTTCAGCAGGATCACCGCCGCCAGGATCAGCAGGATACCGAGCACGGAAAGCGCCGTCAGCGGTTCGGAAAAAACGAACACTCCGATCAGCGCCGCGACAAGCGGCTCCACGGTCGCAAGAATGCCTGCCCTTCCGGCTTCCACCGTTCGAAGGCCCAGCGTATAGGCCAGGAAGGGGATCACGGCCGTCACCAGCGCGGTCAGGACGCAGAAAAGCAGCAGGGAAGGCAGATTTGCCGCCGCCGCGAACTTTTCCGTCATCTCCGCCGGGCGGCAGATCAGCAGGGACCCGGCCGCGGCCAGCAGGAAGGTGTAGGCCGTCACGGTATAGGGCGAGTATTTCCGCAGCGCGACGGTGCCCAGGATGCTGTACAGCCCGTATCCGAGACCGGAGCCGAGGCCGATCAGCAGCCCGGGCAGGGTGAGGCCTTCCCCGGAAATGCCGCATACCAGCACGCAGCCCCCGAACGCGAGGACGAGCGCCAATACCTTCTTTCCGGTCAGTTTTTCCCGGAAAAACAGCAGGGACAGAAGCATGATCCAGATCGGGGACGTATACAGGAGGATCGCCGCGGTAGAGAGCGGCATCATCTCAATGGCCGTAAAATAGCACACTGTAAAGAACAGGATGCTTCCGAAACCAAGCCCGAGGAAGAGCGGAACATCCCGCAGGGAGATCCGGAACCCGGACCGGTCTTTGAGGAACAGCAGCACACAGAAGAAAAGCGCCGCCAGCGTCACGCGGATCGATACGATCTGCGCCGCGCTGAAGCCGAAGGCGCCGAGCCTGCGTACGAATATGCCCATGCTGCCCCAGAAGCATCCGGCGAGGAGGATCAGTGCCGGTCCGGGGTTCTGTCTGCGTTTTTCCGTCATATCTGTTTATGATTGTCCGGCAGCAGCACCCTTCACCAGAAGCCTCTGCAGTTTTCTGTCAAAAGTCGCAATTTCTGCGCCTCTTACCTGATGATACCCATACAAAACGCAATCAACAAAATCCAGTTTGCGTTTCCCAAAAGTATCAAGCGCCTGATCCAGAACTTTTTTGTCACGGCAGTCCACTATATTTAAAAATTTCTTCAGCGTATCGGCAATTATCCCACGTTCCATCGAGTAGACTCCATGCAGGACATAAACCACTTCTGCAATCACTTCAACTGTTACGGATACCTCTCCTGCATCCAGGTATTTTTCCGCTTGATCAGCCATCAGCTGATTATCATTAAGCAGATAGCGCAAAATCATATTTGTATCAAATATCACCATTTTTCTCTGTCACCGCGCGTTCCCACGCACCCTCTTCCTTTTCGGCTAATGCAGGATTGGCATACCGGGAAAGAACACCCCGCATGCTTTTTCCTCCGGTTGCTTCACGTGTTTCCAAAAAATCATCCATGATTGTGATAATGACCCGTTGATTTGGTTTTGCCTCAATCACTTCCAGCGGCCTGATAGCGGCTCCGTCATAGTACCCTTGAATTGCCTGCATGTGTAAAACCATCCTTCCGTTTCCGACGATGCCTGTGCTTCAAATACGGCATCCGGTGGCATCATAACACAATCCGGGGTTTTTCTCAAGAAACAAATCACGGTTCGCATCACGTCCGGGCCTGTTGCAGAATCATCAATGCAGCAGCTCTGGAAGCGATCCTTTGCGGGCAGTGTGTTATTCATGCGCCGCGATTGGGTTTGTGTTTTTCCGTCATATCACGCATCATTACCGCCCTGTCAGTGCCACGACCGCCATTTCCGTCCGCGGCAGGTCAAACACGGCGCATTTCTTTCCGTCGATCTCCTCCAGACGGCAGGGGATCTCCCGGTTTTCCGGATCGTCGATCGCCATGCAGCACGCTTTCGGAGCGGCGTCGCCCTGCCAGGCCATC
>CADBNX010000175.1 GCA_902796115.1 uncultured Eubacteriales bacterium | reverse complement strand
TCGCCCCAGACGCTGGGTGATCTGGCGGATTCCCTGTTCATGGCGGAGAGCACGCTCAAAACAAGGCTCGGCAAACTGTACGGCCAGATCGGGGTTTCAAACCGCCAGGAGCTGTGCGCGCTGCTTGAGGCCTACGCGCCGGAACTGAAAAAAGAAGTGAACGGATAGGGAAGGGGGAAGAGGCAATAAGGCAATAGGGAATAGAGAATAGAGAACAGAGGGTATCGAGGCATTCTTCATTGTCCCCGTATTTGTTTTTTCTGAAGAGGGTCCGGGGGAAACCGCGCTTTGGGCGGCAAAGAGCGGGTTCCCCCGCTGAACAAATAACGTAAACGATTGCCCCCTGTGATGATCCGCACGCATATTGACCGGAAGGGCGGTTTGTGGTAACATCTGCACAGGAAGGAGGATCGGTGCGGGAATGGGAAAAGGCTGGAGAAAAGGCCATGCGCTCCTCGGACTGAGCCTGATTTTGCTGATCGCGGCGGCAGCACTGTACATCGGCATCGGGCAGGTGCGGCAGAAAGCGGAAGAAACGGAAAAAACCTATCTTGCGGAAGCGGCTGTCACCGCCGTGCCGACCCCGACCATTCACGCGATCGGCGTGACGCATGATCCCGCGCTGATCACGCCGGTTCCCAATATCTCAAGCGGTTCCGCGGGCGACAGCGTGCGGACGGTTCAGAGCCGTCTGAAGGAACTGGGATATTACCAGGGCGAGGTGGACGGCGGTTTCGGCGGCGAGACCCGTCTGGCCGTGGTGCTGTTTCAGGCGCAGCACGGCCTTTCCGCCGACGGCATCGCGGGGCCGAAGACCCTGGAAAAGCTCCTGAGTGCGGACGCGCATCCCATTGTGACCACGGATACGCTTTCCGGCGCGAAGCCGCTGCTGGTAAACGCATCCCACCCGGTGGGAAAGGATTTTGTGCCGGCGGATCTGGTGCGGCTCGCGGACGTGCTGCCCAAGGGCATCCTGCTGGAATCCGCCTCGATGCGGGGAGTGCGTGAGGCAGCGGAAGCGCTGGGAACCATGCTGGCCGCGGCGGAAAAGGCGGGCATCGGCAACTGGAAGGTACGTGAATCCTGGCGTACCTGGCAGGATCAGGAAAACATTTTCAACAACAAGGTGAAAGAACACCGGAACGCCGGCCTGTCCGAGGCGGACGCGAAAAACGCGGCCCGGCTGACCGTTGCGGATCCCGGCACCAGCGAGCATCATACCGGCCTGGCGTTTGATCTGAACGTGCCGGGAGAAAGCTTCGGCGATACGGCGAATTACGCCTGGCTTGCGGAGCACTGCTGGGAATACGGATTTATCCTGCGCTATACGGATGAAAAAGAGGATGTGACAGGTTTCCTGGGCGAGGAATGGCACTACCGGTATGTGGGAAAGGAACACAGCCTCAAAATCCGTGATCTGGGAATATGTCTGGAGGAGTACGAATGAAAAGGATCCTTTGTCTGAGTCTGATGCTGATCTGTCTGACGGTGTGTGCCTGCGCACAGGAAATGCAGCGGTCCGCCGCTCTGACTGATCCTGAGGAACAATACACGGACCGGGCTTGTTTCGGGCAGGATCCGGAGAGCGTGCGGTGGCATGCGGCAGGTCCCGCTTCTCAGGCGCTGATATGGCATTTTGAGACGGAAATGCTGCCGCGGAACACGGAAACGCTCATTTTCACGTTTGAAGCATGCGGCGACGCGGAACTGGGCACCGCGGTGCCGCTGCTGTGCCTGTATTATTCCGACGGCCGGTACCTGTCGGCAGGGGAAGGGCTCGGCGTGCGTGCGGTTTCCGTACTATCGGGAGACGAGAGACTGGACTTTGCCGCACGTTCGGAAACCGTCCGGTGCGCCGACGGCGATTACGAAAAGATCACCGCCCCGCTGAACCGGGAAGCGTTCGGCGCTCTGGACAGGCTGATCGCGGCGGATCCCCTGCGCGTGCGCCTGTTCGGAGAAAAACGCGCACCGCTGACCCCGGAAGCGGACCTGCTGAGTCAGGACGCGCTGCGCAGGGATGAAGATTTTCTCAGGCGCTTTGATTTTGAGCACTATCTGCTCTGGGACGCGAACGACGCCGCCTGGCTGCGGGAGTACGGCTATGCTCCGGCTTTTGAAGGACAGCGGGTGGAAAACGGGATCGCCGGAGAGACGGTGGAGGATCCTTTCGGCATGATCCTGCCCGGCGATGGAAGCGGGGCTGCGAAGGCCGCCATGACAAAGGCTTTCGAGGCGGGGTTCCTGGCCGCGGTACCCGAAAAATACAATGAAGAAGCGATGCTGGCGGTCAAAGCCATGCAGCGCCGCGGCGGACGGATCGAAACAGGATGCGCGGACGCGCGGCTTTTCGACGGCGAACACAGCGGCGTCAGCGCGTCCGGGGAGGAACCGTATGAAGAAATCGTGCTCAGAAGGTGCTGGTTCGCCCGGGCGGCGGCAACATTGAACGGAGCCGAAAGAAAAACCGCGGTGAACGGCAGCCGCGTGCTCTTCATCGCGGACGGGCTGATTCGCAACGACAGCGCGAAAACCGTCACGCTTTTCCTGGACGCCGGCGCGAAACTGCGCTATACGGAGGGGGAAAGGGAAGCGGTATTTGACGCGGAAATCTGCTGCGAGAGCAACCGGGGCATGAACCTTGATTCGCAGCTGCTGCCCATGGAAGAGAGCAGGGTGATCGTGTGGGCGGAGGTTCCGCGGCAGCTTGCGCAGCGGGACGGCGGCGTTTTCGAAATGGAGATCACCCTGAACGACAGCGTGTATACATTCACCGCGCAGACGGAATGAACCACAGAACACACAGGGAATAAAGAACGATGAACCGTATGAAAAAAATGACCCTCGTGGCTTTGCTGCTGACAGCCGTGATGCTGCTCAGCGGCTGCTCTCTTTTGCCGGAAGAGGAAAGGGTGAAAAGCAGCCCGGTCATCCGCCAGTTCACAAGACCCGTATTCAAGACCGCACAGGTAACGCGGGGCGATATGATCCAGACGCTGAAGGTGTCCTGCAAATATGTGCCGGTTCAGACGGTCTCCCTTGGGTTCGCGCTGGGCGGCGAATACATCGACCGTTTCTTTGTGGAAGTCGGGGATCAGGTGCAGCAGGGGCAGCTGCTCGGACAGCTTCGGCTGGATGATCTGGAGGAAGCGCTGGAAAACACGCAGAGCCGGATCGCGGAAACGGAACTGCGCAAAGCTTACGCGGAACGCCAGTATGAAATAGACCGTCAGAGAACCCTGATCCAGGCGCGGGGAAAAAGCGAAGAGGCGCGGAAGGAAGCGCTTGAAGCACTCGAGGAACAGCACGCAAAGCAGGTACAAAGCTATGACGACGCGATCCGCCTGCTGCAGGTGACATATACGGCACAGCAGAAAAAACTGGAGGAGCGGCAGATCCGCGCGCCCATCAGCGGCACCGTGACCAGCGTTTCGAAGTTCAGGGAGGGCGACCTGAGCGTCTTCGGCAATAACGTTATTTCCATCATCGATTCCACCCTGTCGCTGTTCCGCGCGACCACGGACCATTGGGACAGCTTTGTGCCGGGAAGCGAAGTTGTGATCACCGCTTCAAAGGTGCAGTATACGGCGGTCGTGACCGATGAAGAGGCGCTGGGACTGCCCGCGCAGCAAAAGGAAATCGGAAAAAAGGCGAATGTGTACTTTGTGCTGAAGGAAACGGATTTCGAACTGAAGGACGGGGCGAGCGGCACCATCGAGATGATCGAGGCCGAATATCGGGATGTGCTGTATCTGCCCACGAAGGCGATTTCCGCAAAAAACGGCGTCCCGATCGTATATTTTCAAACCGAGGACGGAATCAAGACGTACCGTGAAATCGAAACCGGCGTAACGATCGGTCAGAACACGCAGGTAACCGGCGGCCTGGAGGAAGGGGAGAACGTGATTGTTCAATAAAATGGGAAAGACAGGCTGTGTTGTTTTTCTGCTCCTGCTTCTGTGCATGCCGCATCCGGCGCAGACGGAGGCGATCCCGGAACTGATCGAACCGGTGGGTGTAAAAATCGATTCCGAGGCTGTGATCAGGGAAACACTGTCCGAGATTTCCGTTTACGAAGGTGCCGTTGTGCCGGGGCTTGCGGAACTGTATTTTCCCTGCGACGGAAGGGTGGAGAAGGTTTACGCCTGTATCGGGAAAAGAGTCACCGAGGGCGAAGTCCTGGTCACGCTGAATAACGAAAGCAACGAGAAACGCCTGGAAAGCCTGAAAAAGAGCCTTCTGGACGCTGAAACGGAGATGGACTTCGCACGCAGGATCGCGGAAGTGGAAGAAAAGATCCTGATGACCGAGCTGAAACGTCTGCAGTCCGCGGAAAAGCGGGATGACGCCGCGATCGAACTGAAAACGCTATCGATCCGGGAACACGCGCTGAACACGGAACTGGATATGACCCTGAGACAGAACAGCGCGGATAAGCTCCGGCGGGAAATCGAAGCGATCGAAACGGAAACTGTGGAAAAAACGCTGCTGGCTCCGCAGGACGGCGTGATCATGATGATGAACACCCTGCAGAAGGGCAGTACGGTCAGCGCTTATTCTCCGATCATTTATCTTGCGGATGAAACCGGCCTGTTTGTGGAAACGGAACGGGTGATGCTGAGCACACTCAGACAGGCGGTATCGATCACGGCGCTGATCGGCGCGGAGCGCTACGCGGCACAGCCTGTGGAGATGGATGAAAAGGAACTGATTTCCAAAGCGCTGGCCGGGGAAACCATCACCAGCCGCTTTACCCTGACGGACGCGGACGGCGTCGCCTTCGGTGAGTACGCGGTGATCATGGTGGAAACCAGACGCGAGGAAGACGCGCTCACCGTTCCGAACGGAGCGATCTTCCGGGACAGCGCCGGATCGTATGTCTATGTGATGGAAGAAGGACAGCGGGTGCGAAGAAACGTGAAGACGGGACTGATCACGGACGCGAGAGCGCAGGTCACGGAGGGGCTTGAGGAAGGAGAGCAGGTGTATGTACAGGATTAGTCTGCTGCTGGCAGCACTGCTGCTGTGCACCGCGCCTGCCTGCGCGGAGAGCGACAGCCTGATATCGGACGATCTGATCCGCAAGGATACCGTGTATTACGCAAATACGGAAACAGTGGAGCATACCGTGTTCGAAAAGAACGCGAGCACGAGCGCGACCGTGTATCTTCCGTATCTGTACAGCCTGAAATACGAAGGAGACGGGGCCAAGTTTTCCGAGTATCTGGTGAAACGGAACGACGAGGTGCACGCGGGCGACGTGCTTGCGGTATTTACCACGGCGGACAAGTCCGTGGAAATCGCCTCCGCGCAAATGGACAGGGAACATGCCGAGAAGGATTATGCGGACGGCAAGAAACAAAAAGAAGAACAGCTGAAAACCCTGCGCGGCGAACTGAGCGGCACGGCGGATGCCTGGGAAAAGCAGCTGAAGGCACTGGCCGTCGAAAAAGCGGAAATCGAACTGGAGCGGTACTGCTACCAACAGGAAAAAAAGATCGCGGATCTGGCCGAAAAACTGGCGGAGCTTGAGGAAGAAGCGGGAAAATCCACCCTGGAAGCGCCGATAGACGGCGTGATTTCCGAGGTGACCTACAAACGAGTCGGAGACCGGGTGTTCTGGGGCGAAGTGCTGATCACCATGTATTCGACCGAAAACGCACTGCTGAAAATCAGCAACGACCGCGGCGCCTTCCGCTACGGGATGCCGGTCACCATTGAACTGGGACCGCGTCAGTCACGCATCAAACTGAACGGAACCGTAGTCGGCGCGGATAACCTGCTGCCTGAGAAGCGGCGGACCGGCGCGGCGTATATCCAGGTGGAACCGTTTGACGAAACGGGCGTAAAGATCACCCAGATCAGCGTGTCGGCGAAAACCGCATGGCTGGACGGCGTGCTGGTGATTCCCCGGAGAGCCATGACCATGGAAGCGGGGAAGTATTATGTGAATATTCTCACGGATGAGAATTCTCTGAAAAAACGGTCCGTAAAGGTGGCTCTGACGACATCGACGCAGGCATGGATCCTGCAGGGACTGTCGGAAGGCCAGACCATCGTGATCGATTGAGGAAGCGCCATGTTCAGATTCGTTATCCGAAAAATGTTCAGCCAGAAATGGATGGTACTTGCGCTGCTGATCGGCAATGTGCTGCTTGTCAGCATCGCGGCCGGAACCCGTATGTATACGCACGCGGTGTTCCAGCGCTCCCTGACCAAGCAGCTGGAGAATTATCTGAATGAATCCAATACTTATCCGGGCCTGACCACGCTGCGGCTGGAGAGCGCGATGCAGGACGAGGCGCGGTATCAGACGTACCTTGAAAGCGCGGAGGGAATGGAAAAAGCCTTCGGCGTCCCGGCACTGTACCGCATCGCGTACTGTGTGACGAGCGCCATGCCCGCTGAGCTGCTGGAGCAGCGGGACGACGCGAAGGAACTCCGGCTGAGCGTGGGAACATTGTCTGATCTGCCGGAGCACATCACGCTGGTCGCGGGAAGCCTTTACCGGGATGAAGCGGACGGGGAGGGGATCATCGACGCGGTGATCAGCGAAAATGCCATGATCCGCTCCAATGTGCTGCTGGGGGATATCGTGACCATTCCGAAACTGACGGACGCGGACGGGAATCCCATACGGGTGCGCATTGCCGGCGTATTCCGGGAAGCTTCCGCGAGCGATCCGTACTGGGTGCGTACGCCGACGTATTATTCCCAGGTCTGTCTGATCCCCGAAAACCTGTTCCGGGAAAAAATGATGGACCGCTATGGGAAGGGAGCACCCTCCGTCAGCGTGACCTGGTATACGCTGCTGGAATATACGCAGATGCGCGGGGATGACGCGGAGAACATGTATCGTGCCGCGGAAAGCTACCGCGAACAGTTCAACGGCCGATCCACCAGGCAGTATACGGACGCGTTTTCCGACGTGCTTGCCGAGTATCTGAAGGAATCAAAGAAAACCGGGATCACGCTGACCGTACTGGAAGTGCCTGTATTGACCCTCCTTGCGGCGTTCGTATTCATGGTATCCAGACAGATGATTTCGATCGAGCAGAATGAGATCGCCATCGTCAAGAGCAGGGGCTCTTCCCGGAAACAGATCCTCGGGATCTATCTGTGGCAGAGCATGATCCTGGCGGGACTCGCGCTTGTGCTCGGGATCCCCGCCGGCGTTTTTCTGTGCAGTGTCATCGGATCCGCCAATTCCTTCCTGGAATTTGTGCAGCGCAGCGCGCTTCCGGTGGAGGTGACCGGCGAAGCGCTGCTGTTTTCCGCCGCGGCGGCCGCACTGTCCGTGTGCGCGATGGTGCTGCCGGCGCTGCGCGCGTCGCGGCTGAGCATCGTGGCGCACAAACAGCGCAAAAAGGGAAAGCGATCCGCCATGCCGCTGTGGCAGAAAAGCGGGATCGACGTGATCCTGATCGGAGTGGCGCTTTACGGACTGTATACCTTTCACGCACAGAAGGATTTCCTTTCCGCCCGTATCATGGAAGGGGCGTCCATCGATCCGCTGCTGTTTTCCTGCTCCAGTCTGTTCATGATCGGATGCGGGCTTTTTGCCGTCAGGATCATGCCCGGCATCGTTTTCTGCGTGTACCGTCTTTTCAGGCGCTTTCTGAGCCCGGCGCTGTACGCGTCCTTCCTGCATGTGCTGCGGGCGCGCTTCGAACAGACATTTATCATGGTTTTCCTGATCATGACCGTCGCGACCGGCGTGTTCAACGCGCAGGCAGCAAGAACCATCAACCAGAGCATGGAGGACAACCTGCGCTATACGCTCGGCGCGGATATCGTACTGGCGGAAAGATGGGAAAACAACGCTTCCGCGCTGGAGGAAGAAGGCGGGAGCAGCAATGAACCCGTGGTGTATTTTGAGCCTGACTGGGGCCGCTTTTCACAGCTGGACGGCGCGCAGAGCGTTACCAAGGTGTATGTGGACAGAAAGATCCAGGCGAACGTCGGAAGCGGAACGGTGAAGGATATCCAGCTGATGGCGATCCATACCCGCGAATTCGGGCAGACGGCGTGGTTCAAGGACAGCCTGTCCGATATCCACTGGTATCACTATCTGAATGCGATGGCCAGAAACAGCCGGGCGATCCTGGTGTCCCGCAATTTCCAGACCGATCACAACTGCAAGATCGGCGATTCCATCACGTTCAAGAACGCGAACGGCGACGGTCTGCGCGGCATCATCTACGGATTTGTGGACTATTTTCCGGGCTTTGCGCCTACCGTGTACCGCGCAGGATCCGACGGCCTGTATTCCGAAAAAAAGAACTATCTGATCGTGGCAAACCTGCAGCAGGTGCAGTATTCCTGGGGCGTGCTGCCCTATCAGGTATGGATGCGGAATACGGATAAATCCGCGTATATGTATGATTTCCTGTCGGAAAGCAGGGTGCAGGTGCAGTCTTTCTCGGATGTTTCCGCGATGCTGACCGACGCGAAGAATGATCCGATGCTGCAGGGGACCAACGGCATGATGACGGTGGGCTTTCTGGTGGTGCTGGCGCTGTGCGCGGTGGGCTTCCTGATCTACTGGATCCTGTCCATCCGCGCGCGGACGCTGATGTTCGGCATTTTCCGGGCGATGGGTATGTCGATGCGGGAAATCATTACGATGCTTGTGAATGAGCAGGTCTGGATCTCGGCGGCGGCAGCCGGCACGGGCGTCGTGGTCGGAAACCTGACCGGCAGGCTGTATATGCCGCTGGTACAGCTGGCATACGCGTCCAGCGATCATGTGCTGCCGCTGGAGGTGGTGCGGCTTGCTTCCGACCAGGTGCGTATCGGGCTTGTGATCGGAGCGATCATGCTGCTGTGCCTGCTGGTGCTGGGCGTGCTGATTTCGAAGATGAAGATCACACAGGCGCTGAAACTGGGGGAGGACTGAGCTGTGGCAGACGTGATCCGCGCCAGGGGCGTGAAACGGAGCTATCATACCGCCGCGGGCGAATTCTGGGCCCTGAAGGGGATCGACGCCGATATCCCGGAAGGAAAGCTGACCATTCTCAAGGGCCGTTCGGGTTCGGGGAAAACCACCCTGCTGAATATCCTGGGCGCGCTGGATTATCCCACGGCGGGGGAAGTGTTCTACGGAGACGACAACATTGTCAGCTTCAGCGAACACAGACGCGCGCTGCTGCGCAGAAAACAGATCGGGTTCGTTTTCCAGTCGGTTGCGCTGATCCCGATGATGAGCGCGATCGAAAACGTCGAATACGCGCTGCGGATGGCAGGCATCTCCGGTCAGCGGCATGAGCGCGCGGAGGAATGCCTGCGGATGGTCGGGCTGCACAACCGGATCAACCATATGCCGCAGGAACTGTCCGGCGGCGAACAGCAGCGGGTCGCCATTGCCAGGGCCCTCGCACACCGGCCGAAGGTGATTTTCGCCGACGAACCGACGGGCGAGCTGGATACGGTGACCGGGCTGCAGGTGGTGAAAATTTTCAAGGAACTGAATCAGCGGGAAGGAGTCACCATTGTGATGACGACCCACGATACCGGCCTGATGGAACTGGGGGACGCGGTATATGAACTGGAGGACGGTGAGCGCCGGTGACGGAGCAGGCGAGTAACCAGGCAATGATCCTGTGCGAGAACCTGGTAAAAATCTATAAAACCAAGGATATCGAGGTGCTTGCGCTGCAGGGGCTGGAGCTGACCGTGGAAAAGGGAGAACTGCTCGCGGTCATCGGCAACAGCGGCAGCGGGAAATCCACCTTTCTGAATATGCTCGGAGGCCTGGACAGGCCTTCCGCGGGCAGGCTCTTTGTGGACGGCAAGGATCTGTTCCGGATGACCGAGAGCGAACTGGTGCTCTACAAACGGAGCACGGTGGGCTTCGTATGGCAGAACAACGCGCGGAACCTGGTGCCGTATCTGACCGCGTGGCAGAACGTGCAGATGCCGATGCTGTTTGAGAAAAACATCCGGCATAAAAAGGAACGCGCGATGGAACTGCTGGAAGTGGTAGGACTCGGACACAAAAAACACAGCCGCCTTTCCCAGCTCTCCGGCGGTGAACAGCAACGTGTCGCGCTGGCCATCGCTATGGCCAACGAACCGAAAGTGCTTCTGGCGGATGAACCGACCGGTTCGGTGGACTCTAAAACCGGGGATTATATCCTGGACGTGTTCCGGACGCTGAACCGGGACATGGGCGTGACAACCGTGATCGTTACGCACGATCCCATGCTGGCCAAGCGGGTCAACCGCGTGGTCGCCATCCGGGACGGGAAAATCAGTTCCGAGCGGATCATGAAGCAGGATTACCGCAACAGGCTGGAGGAAATCAATTCCTTTACGGAAGTCAGCGACGTGCAGGATGAATACGCGGTGCTGGACCGTGCCGGCCGTCTGCAGATCCCCCGGGAGATGCTGGACGAGATGCACCTGGGCGGAAACCGGGTAAGGCTGGAGATGCGGGACGGAAAAATCATCCTGGACAGCCCGGAGGCCGACCAGGATGAAGCGGAACCGGAGGATATGAAGAAAAAGGACTGAGCGGGATCAGCGGTCCAGGCGCAGGGCTTTTGCCACACCCTTGGCCACGGTGCCGCCGATGACCGTGCAGGTGACCGCTTCCACAAGCCCCTGGATACCGACCAGCAGGATCACGAACATGAAGGGGTTCGCCGCGCCGGTTTTTTCCACAAGGCTGCGCACCATCTCGGTATCATACAGGAACGTCACGATATACCCCATGAAGAAAACGGTGTTGAGCAGAGGCGCGCTGAGCGCGGCGAGGTAATAGCAAAGGATCCTTTTGCGGTCGATCCGGCGCACGGCTCTGAAAATCAGTCCGGTGCACAGGCCCATCAGTGTGCGGGTGCCGACGCAGAGCAGGAAGGTGTGGACGGGAGAGGTGGCAAAGAAGAAACCGGTCAGTACGGACGCTCCGGAGAACGCGTCGTAGAAGCTGGTGAGGCCGAACGTCATCCCGAGGATCGCTCCTGCGCCCGGTCCGAGCAGCGCCGCTCCGATCGCGACCGGAACCGTCAAAAAAGACATGTTCAGCGCGCCGACCGGAACCTGGCCCAGATGCAGGAGCCACATCACGATTTCGACCGCGACGAACATGGCTGTAAAACAGAGATACCGTGTACCGCTGAATCTGTTGGTGCTTTTCATTTTTTCCTCCATTCGGGCTCCGATGGACGGATGCCCTTCTTCAGTAATGGTTCGCCGAATCCGTTCTATCCGTCCGGGGCGGATGCTCCCGGCGGATACGGGGTTCGGGGAACGGATATATTATAGCACCGGATGAAGCAGAAAACAATCAGGCAAGTTTGCAGCCGGTGCCGGTCATCAGCGCGATATCGCGCGAAAGAGAATCCCGGACAATCACCTGACAGACGGTGGCGGTGCGGCCGCTTTTCAGGATGTGAGCCTCCGCGGTCAGGGTATCGCCCTTTGCCGCGGACAGAAAACGAATGTCGGCATCCATCAGCACCGTGCTTTGATGGATATGATTGGAGATGACCGCGACGGCAAAATCACAGAGGGTGAAGACGGCGCCGCCCATCACATTGCCCATGGCGTTCCGGTGCCTCGCGTCAAGCTTCATACGGCAGACACAGCTGTCCGTGCCGAGCGATTCGATTTCAATGCCGCTTTCCATGGCAAACCGGTCGCCCAGAAAATAAGACTTTGCATCTTCAAGACTTTGAAAAGTACCCATTTGCTGCTCATTTCCTTTCATAAGAACTGGAGGTAAAAACATGAAACTGAATTCAGCGGATATCCTGGAAGCGATGACCCGGGCGGAAAAGGAAGCCGGCGGCATCATGCTGCGGGCAAGGGGGATCGTCGGCGAGAACAAAACCAGCGCGCGGGATCCGGTGACCCAGTACGACCGGGAAGTCCAGCGGATGCTGACGGAGCGGCTGACGGCGGCGGTGCCGGACGCGGCGTTTTGCTGCGAAGAGAGCCGGGAGAACGGGAACCTTGAGGCGGAACATGTATTTGTTATCGATCCGATCGACGGAACCATGAATTTTCTGCGCCATATGAACCGCAGCGCGGTATCCATCGCGTATCTTCACCGGGGGGAAACGGTCTGCGGAGCGGTGTACAATCCCTACCTGGATGAAATGTATACGGCGCTCCGGGGAGAAGGGGCGTTTCTGAACGGAAACAGGATCCATACGGAGGACCGTCCCATCTCGGAAACCGTGATCTGCTGCGGGACCGCTCCGTACTACAGCGAACTTGCGGAGAAAACCTTCAGAATGATGGAAGCGGCCTTCCGGGCGGGACTGGACATCAGGCGGGAAGGCAGCGCGGCACTGGACCTTTGCAGTGTGGCGGCAGGCAGGGCGGGCGGCTTCTTTGAACTGAGGCTGAGCCTTTGGGACTGGGCCGCAGCGGCGCTTCTCGTTCGTGAAGCGGGCGGATGCATCGGCACCGCACAGGGTATGGAACTGCCTTTGGACGGGAGCAAATCAAGCGTTTTCGCGGGCGGAAAGCAGGTGTACGAAGAACTGCTTGCGCTTGCGGCCGGGACGGGGGCCGATGCCTGAACATGTGCCGTTCGTCACGGCTGTGACTGCGGAGGACTGATACAAAAAGCTTCTGCCCGGAAAGGCAGAAGGCTGAAACGCGGCAGGAAAACCGGAAGGGAAAAGCTCACGCATCTGCGGCCGGTTTCCAGTCCCCGACGGATTTGTCGTGCACGGTGAAGGTAAGCCTGTCTCCCGGCTTCCAGGCGGGTGCGGGCAGATTGGCGTCGTAGTACAGAAGCCTGTCATCCTCTTCATCGGACATGTCGTTCACGCTGATGGTCATCGGATAGAAGGAGACGCCTTCCCGCTGCACGCTGACGGTTTCCATTTCCTTGAAAAAACCGGTTATGCTGTGCACCCTGCCGTGCAGCACATTATTCAGGTGGCTTTTGTAAGCCGCTACCGGGTGAAGGAACATTCCCCACATGAATATGATATAAGCGCCCAGTATTATGGTGAGCAGCATCACAACGATCTGATGCGCACGAAGCGCAAACAGTACGATGACCGCGGCCAGAAGGATCACCGCGGGAATGCAGGTCAGGATCAGCCGTTTTTTGAACTGAGCGGATACGGTCTGGTAATCGTTCTCGGAATACATCGCATCACCGTCTTTCTTCTCTGGATCATATTTATGATAACAAAAAAAAGGTGTTTTGTACAGAACAAAATGATGGCGGTTTTGTGACAGGGGAGTGAAAAGGATTATGCGGGAAATCGCCTGCATTTGCGTTGATAATTGACGAAATAATTGATATAATCATA